>JBIKME010000055.1:0-6765 GCA_044359415.1 Rickettsiales bacterium
ATACTTTATTTATTATAGTCGTCACTGTCTGAATCGTGGTTTGGATATATGGCTAATTTTGTACATACTTGGTCTCATGGAGAAGCGAGTAAGTCTGCGGCCACTGCGGTTCCACTCCTACTTATATTTCTAAATGGAATAAGTGACAATGAATAGTCATTACCAAGATAAGTCATTTATAAGAACTCACTTTATAAATTTAAGAAAGCAAATCCCAATACAAACACAAGCTGATCTATCACAGCTTGCATCAGAGATATTTTTAGATAATATAAAAATATTAAATTCAGACATAGTGGCAGGATTTTATCCTATTAATAATGAGATAAGTCCTTTGCATATAATCAAAACATTATGGGGCGAAAGTATAACAACCTCTCTTCCTGCAATAACCAACATTGATCAGCATCTTGTATTTAAAAAATGGCAGCGGAACGATTCCCTTATTGAAGGAAGATTTGGTATAAAGGAAGCAACAGGACCAATCTTAGTACCTACTATCATCATTGTACCTCTTGTTGCATTTGATATTAAAGGCAATCGACTTGGTTATGGCGGTGGATATTACGACAGAACACTTATTAAATTAAAAAAATCTGGGCATAATTTTATATCCATAGGTTTTGCCTATGGCACACAAGAATCACAGCATATTCCAACACATTGTCACGATATATCGCTGGATTATATAGTTACCGATAAAGAGTTTATTGCAGTATAACTTGTTTTATGTTTATATACGAAAAAAAATAGCAATATATTTAAGAGTTTTCAATATGGCAGGTCATTCTAAATGGTCAAATATAAAACACCGAAAAGCAGGACAAGATGCAAAACGAGCAAAGGACTTTGGAAAACTAACCAGAGAAATACAGGTGGCAGCAGGAAGCGGACAAGCTGACCCTGAATTTAATCCTAGACTTCGCGCTGCTCTAATAGCCGCTCGAAGACAAGGCGTGCCAAAAGATAGAATTGAAACGGCAGTTAAAAAAGGTTCCGGGGTTTTAGATGGAGAAAACTACGAAGAAATGCGTTACGAGGGATATGCGGCAGGAGGAGTGGCCTTAATCGTAGAAACCTTAACAGATAACAAAAATCGTACTGCAGCAAATGTGCGGGCAATTTTCAGTAAAGCCGGAGGCAATATGGGAGAAACAGGAAGTGTAAACTTCATGTTCGACCAAGCAGGTCTTATTGAATATGAGGCAAATGTCGCTTCAGCTGACGATATGTTTGAATTTGCTGCGGAAATAGGGGTCGATGATGTGGTTTCAGATTCTTTGACTCATTCAATTACATGCAGTGTTGATAACTTTGCTACAACACGTGATGAATTAGAAAAAAAATTTGGTGAAGCAGAATCTTCAAAGCTTGGCTGGAAAGCAAAAGACCCCATGGAACTAGACTTAGAAAAAGCTGAGCAGGTTCTGCGTCTGATTGAAAATCTGGAAAACGATGAAGATGTACAGGAAGTTTATGGCAATTTTTCAATATCAGATGAGATTGCGGAAAAATTAAATTCCTAAGATATTATATAACAACATATAAATTATCATATATTTATGAAAGTAATAATCGGTATAGATCCTGGCCTCGGCCATACTGGCTGGGGAGTTATCAAAATTGATAATAATAAATTATCTTTTATAGATTGCGGCAAGATAAGTTCCAACCCAAAACAACCACTACCTAACCGACTACTTACAATCAGCAATGGTTTAAACAAAGTAATAAGCAAATATTCACCAGATGAGTGTGCAATTGAAACAACATTTGTAAATAACAACCCCCTCTCCTCTTTAAAACTGGGTCATGCTCGAGGTGCAGCAATTCTGACTGCTGCAATAGCAGGATTATATACTTATGAATATCCAGCAAATCTTGTAAAGAAGACTATAGTTGGGGTTGGACATGCCGGTAAACAACAAATACTGATGATGGTAAAAACTCTCCTGCCAAAATCGATTATTACCAGCGAAGATGCGGCAGACGCCTTAGCAATTGCTATATGCCATACTCAACACTCAAAATTCAACTCCGCAAAATAAATATCCATATTTACCTTACATAGCCATTTTCAGTTCTTCGTTCCAGCTTTTTTTCTTGCCAGTTTTTGCTTTTTATTTTGCAATATTTGTAAAAAGAATTTAAGTATTAACAATGCTAATAAATTAATAATGAAGATTGTCGGATAAAAAATGATTCATAAGCTAAAAGGCAGAATTGATACTATAAAAAAGGATATGATTATCTTAGATGTATCAGGCGTTGGTTATGGTATTTTTTGTTCTTCAAACACTATAAATCAACTTCCCGGAAAAGATGAGTTTATTACTTTATATATAGAAACTCATGTAAGAGAAGACCATATTCACCTTTTTGGATTTGCGACAGAAGACGAACAAAATACCTTTAATATAATAATTAAGGTTAATGGAGTTGGAGTTAAAGTTGCACTTGCGATCTTATCAGTTTTTTCTGCAAGTAAATTAGCTAACATCATAGCCTCCGAGGATGCTGCGGCATTTAAAATTGTATCTGGCGTAGGTCCTAAATTGGCCGCACGTATTATAACCGAACTTAAAGGAAAATTCGCAGGCTTTAATAGTACGCTACCAAACACAGACAAGCAATCATCCATAGCCTATGAAAATGATGATAATAACGTAAACGATGCTATATCAGCTTTAGTAAATCTTGGGTATTCCAGGAGCGAAGCATATAATACCATTACCAAAATAGCAGCTCAGAATGACAACGCTCCTATATCTTTACTTATTAAACAAGGATTACAGGAGCTGAGTAATTCATGAATGAAATATTAGACTCAAAAAAAGCTACAGAAGATATTCATGAGGTTAGTTTAAGGCCTTCGTTTTTTGATGACTTTATTGGCCAGGAACAGGCAAAATGTAATTTACGAGTTTTTATACAAGCTGCAAAAACCAGAGCGGAATCTCTTGACCATGTTTTATTATACGGCCCACCAGGACTTGGTAAAACAACTATCGCCCAAATTATAGCGCGAGAGCTGGGTACAGGATTTAAAGCAACATCAGGACCATTGCTTTCCAAGGCTGGAGATTTGGCTGCAATTTTAACAAATTTACAAGAAAATGATGTTTTATTTATTGATGAGATCCATCGTTTAAGTTCAAATGTTGAAGAAGTTTTATATTCTGCTATGGAAGATTTTCAGCTGGATATTATTATAGGCGAAGGACCTGCAGCCAGAGCTGTCAGGATAGATCTTCCTAAATTCACACTAGTTGGAGCAACAACCAGATTAGGTCTGCTGTCAAACCCTCTAAGAGACAGATTTGGCATCCCTACGAGGTTAGTTTTTTATAAACCAGAAGAGCTTAGGCTGGTAATAGAACGAGGTGCTAATTTATTAGATTCGCCTCTAACCACAGATGGCGCCAATGAAATAGCAAAGCGTTCCAGAGGAACTCCACGCATAGCTCTACGCTTACTTCGAAGAGTTCGAGATTTTGCATCTGTAAACAACGATTCAGTAATTTGCGAGAAAACAGCCGATAACGCTTTGCAGCGCCTTGAAGTTGATAAAAGCGGTTTAGATAGCTCTGATCGCAGATATTTAAAATTTATTGCTGATAAATACGGCGGTGGACCCGTTGGTATAGAAACCATATGCGCCGGCTTATCTGAACAGAGGGATTCTGTTGAAGAAACAATAGAACCTTATTTATTGCAACTTGGATTTATTCAACGCACCCCCAGAGGACGACTATTAACCGAGCATGCATACAAGCATTTAGGTATGCTTGTGCCAAAAATAAATGATTTGCAAATGGAGTTAATTGCTAATGAATAAATGTTCATTTCGTGTGTATTACGAGGATACAGACGCAGGTGGAGTGGTATATTACGCAAATTACCTAAAATATGCAGAAAGAGCGCGCACGGAATTACTTCGTAATATAGGAATTAATCAATCTAATCTTATCAGCAGTGACTCTATCTTGTTCGTCGTTAGAAATGTTAGCATGGATCTTATTAAACCTGCCAGACTAGATGACATGCTTGAGGTTGTTACCAACATAGATCACATTACAGCTGTTACCATTAATATGCTTCAAGAAATATTTTGCGATGGTAAAAAAATAACAGATATCAATGTTAAAATAGTTTGCGTTGACCAAAATATTAAACCAAAAAAAATACCGCATAATATAATAGAGCAATTCAGAAAAATAGATTAAGTATTTTCTTTATCACCTACTATCCAATCCCTGTAATTTACGGCCGGAGAGAAATAGTTTCCCTGCATATAATCAACTCCCATTTCAATTAGAATATTAACCGCTCTTTGATCTTCCACAAATTCAGCAACAGTCTTTAAATTAAACATACGACTAAATTCCATCAAGGTTCTAACGAAGAATTGATTTTGTTCATTGGTAGCTATATCCCTTACAAATGAGCCATCAATTTTTATCATATCAACCGGTAAATTTTTTAACTGCAAAAATGAAGTATAACCTGTTCCAAAATCATCTAATGCTACTCTGCATCCTAACTCTTGTAAAATAGATATAAGATCCTGAACTTTATTAACACTTGTAGCTTCCGATGTTTCTGTAATTTCTACGATCAATCTTTCTGCAATTGATCTGTCTTTTAGAAAATCTTTGGCTACATCTATCCAATCTGACTCATTTATTGAGGTATTTGATAAATTTACCGACAGAACCAGATCTGTTGTCTTATACAATTCTGCAATCACCATTTTCAAAACCGCCTGATCTATCTCATCAATAAAACCCAATTTTTCGGCAATAGGAATGAATGGTCCGGCAGAAGATGTGGTTCCGTCATCATTTACTATACGTAATAAACTTTCATAATAAGCAATTTCACCAGTCCTGGAGTTAATTATAGGCTGAAAAGCAAGTCTCAATTTATTATTTAAATATGCATCATGTATATAATTGGCCAGTATCATTTGATTTTTAGATTCAGACTTGTGATTTTTAATATCGCCGTATGCAACATAATTTTTATAAACATCTTCAGCATCACTTAACGCAATATAGGCTTTGTCTAAGGCATCCATAGCTTCACATGATGTATTGGGAAAATCCACACTACCAATCTTAGGCTTTATATGAATTGGCTCGGCTGATTCATCACAGCCAAAATTTTGAATTATTTTTCTAATTTGCGCAGCTTTTTCTTTGACATCTTCAGTTGACAAAAAATTTAATATGATATTTATCTTCCCTTTACCACTTCTTACTATTGTTACTATATTACCCACCTCAGAAGATATTTTGTTCATGATAGATAACATTAACTTCTCAGAATATGTTCTGCCAAATATACTGATAATCATCGCAAAATTATCAATAGATACGCAAAGTAAACCTCCAGTTGAGTTGGAGGCAATTGCCTTTTTAATTTCCTCATCCAAAGCAGGAGCAATATGACTAAAGCTTCTTATAAGAGCTGACTTATTATCTATTGTCATATATTACAGCCATAAAATAATTACTAAAATAATTAATTGCGTGGTTAAACTACTAAATAAAAAATTAATAAGAAATTAACCAACTTTGTAAACATATGGCAAATAACAACTAATTATGATTACAAAATATTTCCTATTTTATTTTCACCTTAATAAATCATCCTCTATAGATAGAGGCTGTCTATTTAACAAATCTCTGTAAACCTGAATATTTTCAAGAACCCTTTGTACATAGCTTCTAGTCTCTTTAAAAGGAATTCTTTCAATCCAGTTAATAACTTCATAATTACTAGTCATTTTTCTAGGGTCACCATAATTATTAATCCATCTTTTTACATTAGTTGGACCAGCATTATAGGCAGCTATAGCCAAAATATAAGATCCGTCAAACCTATTTACTAAATCACCTATATAACGACTTCCTAATAATATATTATACTGAGGATTCTCAGTTAAATCAGCTTCTGTATATCTTACACCTATCTTTTTAGCTAAGCTCTTAGCAGTACTAGGGAGAATCTGCATAAGGCCCATAGCATTGGCGCTGCTTCTTGCATTACTGTCAAATCTACTTTCCTGCCTTATGATTCCCATAACCAAAGCTTTTTCCGCTTCTGATTCTGGAATATTTTCTATAATAGGCCAGCCTGTTTTTGTAAATACAAAACCTTTTTTTAAGGCTTCTTTTGCTGCAATCACAGAAAGTTTAGTCTCATTCATTTGTAAACCCAACCCTGAAATTAGGTACAAATCCTCACTCAAATTGCTTTCTTCAATCGCAGCAGTAATAAATTTTTCTGCCGTATTATCCTCATTTAACATAGTTAGCATAAAAGCAATTTTTACTAAGCTATTCTGATGATATTTATTTAAGTTGGCCTCAGATACTAACGGAACATCTGCAATATTAAATAATTTATTATCGTAAACCTTAGCATAAGCCAATTGTCCGTAGAATGTCGTATTATGTATAGCAGCAAGCTTATACCACTGTGCGGCGATATTAACATTGTTATTAGCTTCAGCAGCTCTTGCGGCCCAATATGCCGCCCTGGATTTACTTACTGGAAAATTAACGTTATTATACATTTCATAAAAATGCTCATAGGCTGACTTTGCGTCTTTTTTATATGTAAGAGCTAACCATCCTGACATCCAGGCAGAATCGGCAAAATCAGCAGTTCCCTTAACATTGCCGTTATTTTTTGAGATATCATAAGCAAGATCATATTTATGATTATTAATCAACTCTCGTATAAGAACATTTTTTA
>JBIKME010000056.1:0-6717 GCA_044359415.1 Rickettsiales bacterium
GTAGGAGCTAATAATTTACCTGAGGCTCAAACAAGATTTTTTAGTTCAACTATACCAAATAGCTTCTTATCTGAGGATCCGCGGTGAAGCAAATAACAATAATTGATTACGGCTCGGGAAACCTGCACTCAATTGCAAAAGCATTTGAAAAACAATCTACTGCCAAAGGCTATAAAATTATTGTCTCGAACAATCCGTCCGACCTTAAGCAAGCAAGTCACATTGTATTGCCTGGAGTCGGAGCATTTGCAGATTGTATCAATGGATTAAACGCCATCAAAGGTATGCGTGACGAATTAGAAATTAACGTACGCCAAAAATACAAACCTTTTCTTGGTGTTTGTGTCGGCATGCAGATGCTTGCCGATCTTGGTATGGAAAATGGAATCCATAAAGGCTTAGGATGGATCAATGGTGAGGTAATTAAACTCTCTCCGACTGATAAAAATCTTAAAATTCCTCACATGGGATGGAATGATCTTGTAATAAAAAATGATCACAGAGTTCTAAAGGGGATTAAGTCAGGTGATGACGTATATTTTGTACATTCTTATCATTTTAATTGCCGGAATATAAAAGATGTTATATCTGTTACTAACTATGGATTACCTGTGGTAGCGGCTATTGCACATGAAAATATAATAGCCTCACAATTTCATCCTGAAAAAAGCCATTCTACCGGCTTAAGATTTATATCAAATTTTATGGAGATATAAAATGGACTCACACGATAAAAATACTTCCTTTTCTATAAAGATTGAGAAATTAACAGAATTTCAAGGTACTGACCTTAATGATATATGTGAGGCAACTGAAAGTACAATTTTAGATAGCAAAATAGGACTTAATATAGGACTCAAAAGATCTGAACCTCCGGTGAGAGAAAGATTGGAAAAATACTGGAAAGGTGTTTTGTTAGTACCAGAAAGGCAACTCATAGTAGGTAGAATTGATGGTGTCATAGCATCATCCGTGCAGCTAATCAAACCTGGCCCAAACAACCAGACTTCATCTTTTGCAGGATCATTAGATCAGCATTTTGTTGCCCCATGGGCAAGGGGTCACGGATTTGCAAAATTGCTGTTACAGCGCGCAGAAATTGAGGCCAAAAAATCCGGTTTATCGATGTTGCGCTTAAGGGTAAATGCACAGCTGGATAATGCTATCCTCATGTACGAATCCAGTGGATTTAAAAGATGGGGAACTTTAGATAAATATGAAATCATTGATGGTAAAATGACTGCAGGTCATTTTTATTACAAAGAATTATGAGGCAAAACTTAAAAACCAAGATAGTCGCAATTCTAAATATAACCCCCGATTCATTTACTGATGGCGGCAAATATGTCAATGAGTATGATATATTAGAAAGAACAGAACAGTTAATTACAGAAGGTGCGGCAATTATAGATATAGGGGCTGAATCTACAAGACCAACAGCAACCCCTTTAAATGCAGAGCAGGAGTGGAATAGGTTAAGAACCATATTACCTAAAATTATAAATTTATGCCACAACAATAATATACTTGTTAGCTTAGATAGTTATCACAAGGAATCGGTATCTAAAGCAATTAAATTGGGAATTGATTGGATAAATGATGTGAGAGGATTCCAAGATCCGGAAATGATTGCTGCGGTAAAATCCTCAGACGTAAAAATTCTTATCATGCATAGCTTATCAGTACCGGCAGATAAAAACATTATTATATCTGGTGACCCTGTATCGGAAGTTAAAAACTGGGCGAAAAATAAAATCGGCAGTTTAATGCGCAGCGGGATTAATCTTGACAGAATAATATTTGATCCTGGTATAGGATTCGGTAAAAATTCTCTGCAATCTTGGCAATTAGTTAATAATATATCAGAATTTAAGGATCTCATGGTTCCTATATATATAGGACACTCTAAGAAGTCATTTCTAGGTGAAGAAGTTGATAAAGCGCAGGCAACAATTCAACTTTCCAAAAAACTAATAGAAAGCGGCGTTGATTATATAAGGGTACACGACGTCAAAGAACATGTATCTATTTTATATTAGGCTCTATTTTGCAGACGTTCTTTTCTCTAACTGCTCTATCAGATGATCCACACCTTGGCGAGACAATATAGAAGAAAATTCAGAGCGTTGTGTTGTAATCATACTGACGCCCTCAGCTACTATATCAAATATTTTATAGCTGCCATCTTGATTTAAGCGCACTTTATAATTAACCGCCAGTACAGGATCACTAGCAGACTTTATCTCAGTTCGCACTAAATACTCATTTTCATATTCTTTACTAGAATCTAGTATTTCAATCTTCTGGTCAGTATATGACTTAAATTTAGGAACATAACTTTGTAATAAAAATTTATGGTACAAAGCAGTATATATATTTTGCTTTTCCTGAGGGACATCAGACCAATATTTACCCAAAACAAATTTAGCTATCCACTTGGTGTCAACTGATTCTTCAAATAATTTTACTAATTTTTGCTCTTTAATATCAGCTGACATCTTATCGTCAGCTATGACAGCCAAAGTGTCTTTGCTCAAAACATTAATGAGATCCAAGGCTTTATCTTCCGACGCAAACGAAGCTGTCAGACCAGAAAGCATTAGTACCGCTAAAGTAAAACAATTTATTAATATTTTCTTATACATCATCATACCATTCCCAATATTAATTTAAGGAAGTTATATAAAATAATGTTTATTATGCAAGTGTTATTATAAAATAACCACCCTGATAATCTTTATTTTCTACTCTTAATCTCATCATATCTTTTTTGAGTATACAAGCTTCTAATGGTAGCGTATGGGTCAAAAGATGTGCGGTTTATTTCAGACATTAAGTCAAGTATAGATGCTCTTTTATCCAAACCCTCTAGTATATTCTTTGCCCATATACCTTCGTCATCCACCAAATAATTATAGGGGTCAGACACACTATCTACTACACTACCTACCAAATCCCTGCCATTTGAAGGACCTAAAATTGGCAACATCAAATATGGTCCGCTTCCTAATCCGTAGTAACCTATAGTTTGTCCAAAATCTTCTTTATTAGCTTTCAGCCCCGCCACAGAAGCTATATCAAATATTCCACAAATACCAAAAGTACTATTTAACGTAAAGCGCCAAAAACTTGTAAATGAGCCTTCGGTATTGCCTTGTAAGGCAGAGTTTAGAAGTGTGACCGGTTCAGACAAATTTGATAAAATATTTCTCACAGCTTGACGCCCTGGCTTTGGTACCACAAATTTATATGTTTTGGCAGCCGGCTCCAGCATATATTTATCCAAAGTACTATTAAATCCATATATAGCACGATTCATCGGCTCCAGAGGGTCGCTAATTTCAACTTCTTTTTCCGCATCAGATGCAAAAGCAGCTCTTGTTACCAACAAAGTTATCATGAAAAGAACAATAAAACAAACAGAGGTAATTCCTCGAAAAAAACTCATAGTCACTCCCCAGAAGTACAAGTAAAACAATTAACCTTTTTACCATTATACCACAAATGCTGTATAGCCACAACACCCCATGTAATAAACAGGAATAAATACAGACTATTCTACTGAGATATTGTCAATAAGCCTTATATTTCTTATATATACAGCTGCAAGCAATTGGGCAGGAGTTTCATATGTTTTATACAAGCTATCTCTATTTCTTAGCTCAATATAGTCAACTTTATTAAACCCTGCTTTAATAAGCATCTCTTTTCCACATCTTATTGCGCCATCAATATCATTACCATTTTTAATATCATGCGCTATTTTGGTTAAACAAGCGTATAATACTGGGGCTATTTTCCTTTCTTGATCAGATAAATATACATTTCTGGAAGACATAGCCAGACCATCTTTTTCCCTTATAATTGGTGCGGAAATTATTTTCACAGAATGTTTAAGTGTTTTTATTATATTTAACTGTTGAAAATCTTTTTCTCCAAAAACAGAAATGTCGGGTCTTACATGTAAAAACAACTGATTTACTACAGTTGCAACTCCGTCAAAAAACCCTGGCCTTGCTATACCCTCTAAATCTTTTCCTATGGCGCCTACAGAAATATAGTCCTCGAAATCATCACCATATATTTCCGATTCTTCTGGTAAATATAAAATATCGATATGCTTGCTTTGTAATTTTTTTATATCCTCTTCTATGGTTCTAGGATAAGCGGCAAAATCTTCATTTGGACCAAATTGTTTTGGATTAACATAAATACTTACCGCTACAATATCGCTATGTTGCCTGGCTATATCAATTAGGGATAAATGTCCTTGATGCAACGCTCCCATGGTTGGAACAAAACCGATAATTTTGCCTTTACTTTTATATTGCTCAACAATCTGATGCAAATCAGCTTTGAAATTTACTATTTTCATAGACTCAAACTATTTAATTTGTTGCTACATCATCTATAACCAGCTCAACCTTTTCAACTCCCTGCCAATGATTCAGCTTGATTCTGGCTGCTATTGAAATTCTTTTACCTATACCGCTTAGCAAGGCTCTGCCTACAGGTGTCTCCAAGCTTCTGAAACACATGGCTTTAACAGTCTTACCAACTCCACCGCTATTATCAGTACCTAATATACATTTTATGTGATCCGCTCCAACAACATCTGCATATATAACAAAAACATCTTTAAATATAAAACGCGGCTCTGAGTTGGAAGTACCAAACGGTTCAACTTTTTTAATTAAACGCCCCAAATCTAGGGTTAGGGCATCAAGACTTAAATAACTATCTACTTTAAATTGTTTGGTGGCATGTTCGTCAATATTCTGACTAAATCTCTTGCATAAATAATCATATATTATAGAAATTTTTTCTTCAGCAATAGTAAATCCGGCAGCCATTGCGTGTCCGCCACCGGCTAGCAATAAACCATCTTGATTTGCAGCAACAATAGCCGAGCCAAAATCAATTCCCGGGATAGATCTTGCTGAAGCCTTACCAACACCGTTGTTAATAGAAATTATAGCAGTAGGTCGATGAAATCTCTCGGTTATACGACTCGCCACGATTCCTACAACGCCTGGATGCCAACCCTTACCTGAAGCAAAAAGAACAGGCCCATCTGCGCCATTACTCTCAATTTGACTCAAGGCACTTTCCATTACCATTAGCTCAATAGCTCTTCTCTCAGAATTAAGCTTATCTAACTCCAATGCAATATTATGAGCTTCGTCAACATCTTCTGTTGCTAATAATATCGCTCCTAAATCCGATTTACCGACACGTCCGCCGGCATTAATACGCGGACCCATCATATAACCAAGATGATAGGCTTCCGGCAAATTATCCACTTTTGCAATGTCCGCTAATGCCGCAAGGCCCAAATTATTTCTGGTACGCATTATTTTTAAACCCTGAGAAACAAAGGCTCTGTTTATATCTGTTAGGGGAACTACGTCACATACCGTACCAAGAGCCACGATATCTAGTAAATTTAATAAATTAGGCTCCTGTCTTTTTAAAAACCAATTGCGCTTCCTGAGTATCGACGTTATCGCCACCGCTAAGTAAAAAGAGACTCCTACCGCTGCCAGATGCTTCTGCTTAGAAGTTTCGTCTAAACGGTTAGGATTTACTATAGCTATAGCCGCAGGTAAAGTTTCAGCGCTTAAATGATGGTCAATAACAATCACATCAAGGCCGGCTTCGTGCGCGTCTTGCAAAGGCTTAAAAGACATTGTACCACAATCAACCGTGATGCAAACATCCACGCCGTTTTCCTTTAGATTTATCAGCGCATCGCTATTTGGACCGTAGCCCTCTTTAATACGATCAGGTATATAAATTATCGGATCACTGCCTAAACTTCTAAAGAATCTTTTTAGTAATGATGATGATGTTGCTCCATCTACATCATAATCTCCGTAGATGGCTATCTCTTCGCCTTTTTCTACCGCATCTGCTAAACGATCGGCAGCCTTTTGCATATCAAGCAATTGGAAAGGATCTGTCATATATCGTTTCAATGTAGGATTTAAGAAATCACCTACTTCATCTAACTCTATACCTCTGGCGAGTAGGATTCTGGACAAGATTTCCGGCAGGTCATATTTTTGACAAATAGCTTTAACCATTCTATCACTAACATTACGAAGATGCCATACAGCACCCTTAACCGAATTATATTCATTCAGATAAGATGTGGCATTTGTTTTTGATTCTTCCATTGTTTTTCTTAAAGCTCACATTGCAAAATTGCTCATTTGGATATTATATATCAGCAGGATCTCCGCCATTTTTACGATCGAAATAATGCTGAGCTTTTATATAACGAACTGTACCTGTCTTGGATCTCATGACTACAGAATGCGTTGCAGCACCACCTGGAAATCTTTTAACGCCTTCTAACATTGCTCCGTCAGTAACTCCGGTTGCAGCAAACATCACATTACCATTTGCCATTTCTTTTAAATTATATTTTTTACTAGGATCTGTTACACCCATACGTTTTGCGCGCTCACGCTGCTCCGATCCTTGAAATAGAAGACGGCCTTGCATTTGCCCGCCAACACAACGAAGAGCGGCGGCGGCTAAAACACCCTCAGGAGCTCCTCCGATACCCATGTATAAATCAATCGCAGTATCTTGAGTTGCGCAAGCTATAACTCCGGCTACATCACCATCTGTAATCAATCTTATTCTAGCACCAGCTTCTCTTGTTTTAGCAATAATTTCCTCATGCCTTTCTCTATCTAGAATACAAAC
>JBIKME010000153.1:0-3508 GCA_044359415.1 Rickettsiales bacterium
ACTTGGAAATATTATGGGTGACCCTCTTTCGGGTAATATTGTTCAGCTTTCATCTGTTCCTTCTATTTCCATTCCTTTACTGGATTGGAGTAAGCGTTTTACTGCAACAAAAGTAAATGAAGAAACCCTAAGAGAAAAAGCAAGTATTTACCGCGAAACTGTAATTTCTGCAATGAATGAGGTCGAGGAATCATGGTCTGCATATAAAACTGCGCTGACAACAGAAAAATCCGCTTCTAAGATTAAAAACATTTCTGACAAAGCAAGTAAACATAAAATAT
Source organism: Rickettsiales bacterium (assembly GCA_044359415.1). Classification (GTDB taxonomy): domain Bacteria; phylum Pseudomonadota; class Alphaproteobacteria; order Rickettsiales; family UBA6187; genus 1-14-0-20-39-49. The sequence continues at coordinate 282 of JBIKME010000153.1, forward strand.
TGCTTTTTAAAGAGGGTATTAGTGATGGTATAGAAGCTGAAAATGCAATTATTGACGCTGCGAGCGCAAGTATCATTCAATTACAAGCAAAAGCAGACACTATTACAAAATTAACTTTGCTTACGAAAGCTCTGGGAGGCGTAGCAGCTAAAACAATAACTGAGAAAAAAAATGATTAGAAGGATTGGATTTTTAGCAATTACTATATTATTTTTTTGCGGAATATTCTTGTTATTAAAGGATAAAGATAGCAAATCGAAACCGGCTATAGCCGATCTTAGTGTTACGGTAGTTTTGCCTCGTAAAGATAGTATAGCTCAAATTGTGTCAGCCTCCGGTGTTACCATTGCGCGTGAAGAAATACAGATTATGACTGAACTTTCCGGTTTGAGGGTGAAAGATATATTGGTTGATGTTGGTGATATTGTAGAAAAAGATCAGATCATTGCATTCCTTGATGGGCAGTCACAAGTAAATATGGTAGAGCAGTTCAAAGGTGATTATGAAAGAGCTAAAGATGCATTTGTCCGTGTGGATAGAATCAAGGATACAGGAGCGGTTAGTAAGCAATTGGTAATAGAAAAACGTGCCGCTATGCAAGTTGCCAAAGCCTTACTGGATAATGCAGAACTTAATTTGAAACGAAGCTCTGTTATTTCTCCTGAAGCCGGAGTTGTCTTCGAGCGTAAGGCTAAGATCGGGGGAGTGGTAAGTAATAGTGAGCCTCTTTTTCGTATTGCTCGCAACAATGAAATAGAAATTGAAGCATTGGTTGCTGAATCTGAGCTTTCAGGACTGAAAATAGGCCATAATGTTACTGTTGTTCTGACAGGTGAAGATATAGAGATTGAAGGAAAGATTCGTCTTATTTCTCCTTACATAAGTGATAGTACACGCATGGCATCAGTTCGTATTACTTTGCCAAGTACAAAATCTATTCCGATAGGGCTGTTTGCTACAGTTCGTATTATGCAGTCGGAGCTTGAAGGATTTACATTACCAAAAACTGCTATTCAACAAGATAGTACAGGCCATTTTGTCTGGGTAATTAATCTTGAAAATAAAGCAGAAAGATGCCCGGTTAAAATAACATCTTACGGTGATGATAAAGTGATGGTAGAGGGAGTTTCTCCGGATTACCGTGTTGTCGCACGCGCCGGTGCTTTTATTAAAGACGGTGATACTGTTAACGTGGTGGAGGGCAAGTAATGTCCGACTATCAAAGTACTAGTTTTTCTACTTGGGCAATTCGTAATCCTATCCCTCCTATTGTACTTTTTCTTGTACTGACTCTTGCAGGGATAATGGCTTATAAAAAATTACCAGTCAATAATATGCCTGCCGTAGTTATTCCGATTGTTAGTGTAACTGTCAGCCAGCCAGGAGCCACTGCTATGGAAATGGAAACTCAAATTACTCGGATTGTAGAAAGTGCCTTGGCCGGAATGCAGGGGGTAAAGCATATTACTTCAACTGTTTCTGAGGGAGCGTCCATTAGTGTGGTTGAATTTCAATTGGAGATCGATGTTGATCGTGCTGTCAATGATGCCCGTGATACAGTAGCTGGTATTCGTGATCAGTTACCGCGGTCCATTTTAGAGCCGCAGGTAAAAAGAGAGGATATTGATGGAGGACCTATCCTGATTTATACTCTTGAGGCTCCTGAAATGCGTCCGGAAGACGCCAGTTGGTTTATCGACGATTTTTTAAACCGAGAACTGATGGCAATTAACGGCGTTGCGAGTGTGGTTCGACAAGGAGGCATAAATCATGAAATAACCTTCACGCTTGATCCTGAAAAGCTTATGGCTTTGGGCGTTTCAGCTGCTGATGTAAGTAAAGCTTTGGCTAAAACCAATATTGACCTGCCTGGCGGAAGAATAGCTATTTTTGGGACTGAATATTCAATACGAACATTGGGTAATGTAAAAACGGTAGGGATATTGAATCAAACGCGTATTTCTCTTGCAAATGGTCGTGAGGTACGTCTTGGTGATCTTGGAACCATTACAGACGGTGGCGCCGAGGCACGCAATATAACTAAGCTTGATGGTAAGCCAGCTATAATTTTCCAGATATCGCGTTTAAAAGGAACCAGCGATGTGGAGGTTGCGCGCAAAATAGAAGCTAAATTAACCCAAATAGATAACTATCGTAAAGACATAAGTTTTCGCCAGATTTTCTCAACAGTTACCTTCACTGAAAATAGTTTTAATGCTACGATTACTAATTTATTAGAGGGTGCAGCTCTAACAATATTTGTTGTATTTTTATTTTTAAGAGACAAACGTGCCACTATGATTGCGGCAATTGCGATTCCGTTTTCTATTATACCTACTTTTTTGGCTATGTATCTGTTGGGTTTTTCTCTTAACACCGTAACTTTACTAGCTATATCCCTTGTAACTGGTGTTCTGGTAGATGATGCTATTGTAGAAATTGAAAATATTTCTCGCCATATGCGTGAAGGTAAAAAACCATTAGAAGCTGCAATGTTTGCTGCCGATGAAATTGGCCTTGCTGTAATTGCTACTACTCTTGTTATATGTGCTGTCTTTATTCCTGTTAGTTTGATGCCGGGGATATCAGGTAAGTTCTTTATCCAGTTTGGATTGACTGTAGCAATCGCCGCTTTTTTTTCTTTGGTGGTGGCGCGATTACTAACACCAATGCTTGCAGCTTACTTGCTTAAAACACCACATATGTCTGATAATAGTCAGGCAAAATGGTTACAGATATATCAAGTAATGGTGAATTGGACACTTGATCATCGTATGAAAACAATGGTTTTGGCTCTGCTTAGTATGATTATATCCTTCGGTATGATCCCTTTTCTTTCACCTGGGTTTATTCCTTATGAGGATATTTCTCAATCACGCCTTACATTGGAGCTGCCACGTGGCGTAACGATTCAGCAGACAGACGAAGCTGCGCAAATGGCGGCAAAAATACTTAGAAAACAGCCTGAGGTTGAATATGTTCTTACCAGTATTGGCACAACCTCAGCCAGTATGGGAGGCGGACCTGCTGATAATCAGGTTGGTGCAAATGGAATTAATAAGGCAACCTTCGATATTAAGCTCGTGCCGCCAGATAAACGTAGTATTGATCAACGCTCATGGGAAGCAAGTATCTTGCCGGAATTAAAGAAACTACCTGATATGAGGATTAATTTTGAAAATTCATCAGGTGCAAAAGATGTATCTATAACATTGGTGAGTGAAAAT
>JBIKME010000057.1:0-6690 GCA_044359415.1 Rickettsiales bacterium
AGTTGCGATGAAACTGCGGTTGCTATTATAGACGACAATCGAAAGATATTATCACATGCCTTACTATCACAAATAAAAGAGCACCAACCCTATGGCGGAGTTGTACCTGAAATTGCTGCCAGGGCTCACATTGAGTCATTAGATCGACTGACCAGAAGAGCTATGTCTGAAGCTAAAATAAACAAGTTCTCTGATCTGGATGCAGTTGCGGTAACCGCAGGTCCAGGATTAATAGGAGGGTTAATAGTAGGTGTAATGACAGCAAAAGCAATAGCTTCAGCAGCAAATATTCCTATTATCGCAGTAAATCATTTAGAAGGTCATGCACTTGCAGTTAGACTCACTGAAAATGTTGAGTTGCCGTTTATGTTATTATTAGTATCAGGTGGGCATTGCCAAATATTAGCCGTTTCTGAAATCGGCAAGTATAAAAAACTAGGTGGCACTATAGATGACGCTCTTGGTGAAGCTTATGATAAAGTAGCAAAAATGCTAAAACTAGGCTATCCTGGCGGACCTATTGTAGAGAAAAATGCATTAGACGGAAATCCGAATCGTTTTCTTTTTCCTAGGCCTTTATTAAAAAGGGATGGGTGTGATTTTTCTTTTTCCGGCCTTAAAACAGCTGTAAAACGTGAGGTTGATAAAATCACAAATATCACGCAAAAAGATATAAATGATATATGCGCATCTTTTCAGGCGGCAGTTGGAGATATATTGGAAGACAGGATTGCCAATGCGATAAATATCTATATAAAGCAACATAATAATGCCAGACGTATAGTAGTATCAGGCGGCGTTGCGGCTAATAAATATATAAATGCAAGAATTACGAATATATCACATAAATACGGGTTTATAAATTACTCTCCTCCTATATCCTTATGCACCGATAACGGAGCTATGATTGCTTGGGCCGGAATGGAAAGATTTAAAAAAGGACTAACTGATAATATTAATTTTGTACCAAAAGCGCGCTGGTCACTTGAAGATTTACAAAATTAACTTTGTTTATATATTAAATATTTTATAAAAGATTAATTATTATGACTATTGACATGATTAGACATGATTGGAAGCTCCAGGAAATTGAAGAATTATTTGCATTGCCTTTTAATGATTTAATATTTAAGGCCACATCTACGCATAGAAAGTTTTTTGATCCTAATAAAATTCAAGTTAGTACATTACTTAGTATTAAAACCGGATCTTGTCCGGAAGACTGCAAATACTGTCCTCAATCAGCTCATTATGATACCGGGCTTGAAAAAGAGCCTCTTATAGATATAGAATTAGTGCTACAGAATGCTAAAAAGGCAAAGAAGGCGGGCGCGTCACGTTTTTGTATGGGAGCTGCATGGCGCAATATTAATGACAGAGATCTACCTCAATTAAAAGAAATGATTACTACAGTAAAGGATCTTGGTTTAGAAACCTGCGTTACACTCGGTATGGCATCCAAAAAACAACTGGAGTCGTTAAAAGATGCCGGACTTGACTATTACAATCACAATATTGATACATCTGAGGAGTATTATTCAAGTATCATATCCACTCGCAAATTCAGCGACCGTATAGAAACTCTGAATAATATAAGAGAATCAGGATTAAAAACCTGTTGTGGAGGCATTGTTGGCATGGGAGAAAAACTAGCGGATAGAGCCAAAATGCTTCTTACACTTGCTAATTTACCTCAACATCCTCAATCAGTTCCTATAAACATGTTGGTTAAAATAGAAGGAACACCACTTGCATTAGAGGCAGATATTGATCCATTTGACTTTATTCGTACTATTGCAGTAGCAAGAATTATAATGCCAGCATCTTATGTAAGGTTATCTGCCGGGCGTGAAAAAATGAACGAAATAATGCAGTCATTATGTTTTCTTGCCGGAGCTAATTCAATATTTTACGGCGAAAAACTACTTACTACCAACAATCCAAATGAAAATGACGACAAAAATCTATTTTCCAAACTAGGAATAAATATTGAACAACATTCTAAAGAAAATATTCATGATTATATAGTATGATAGCTCCTAAGATTTTTAATATTTTAACATAAGATGACACAAAAGAATAAAAATTGGTATAATAACGGCAAGAAGCATATATGGCATCCTTATACCCAACATAAAACCGCCCCAGAACCAATCAAAGTAAAGGCCACTACAGGCTGTGAGATTATATTAGAAAATGGTAGCAAACTTATCGACGGTACATCTTCGTGGTGGACTGCTTGTTGGGGCTACAATCATCCACATATTATAAAAGCAATAGAAGAACAATTAACTAAGCTACCGCACTTTATGTTTGCAGGTGCCGCACACGAAGGAGCTTATATATTAGCGCAAAGGCTAGCTAATTTAACTGGTTTAGATAGAATATTTTTTACTGACTCCGGCTCAACCGCCATTGAAACCGCTCTTAAAATAAGTGTCCAATACTGGAAAAACAAAGGCGACAAAAGACGCAATAAATTTATTAGTTTTAAGCACGGATACCATGGCGACACGATGGGATGTATGTCTCTATGTGATCCCGAAAAAGGTATGCATAAAACTTTTAATGAATATATGCCCAAGCAATATTGTGTTAGACTTCCTGTAGATGAATATGATTTTTTTGAATTTGAGAATATGGTTGAAGGTATCGGCAATACTACGGCAGCAATTATAATTGAACCTTTAGTACAGGGCGCCGGAGGATTGAAGTTTCACTCACCGGACATTTTAGCAGAAATATACAGAATCACTAAGAAATATAATATATTATTTATTGCTGATGAAGTTATGACTGGTTTTGGCAGAACCGGTTATATGTTTGCTTGTGACGAGGCATCTATTACTCCTGATATAATGTGTATTGGTAAAGCACTAACCGGAGGCGTAATGACCCTGGCAGCGACGTGCGCTAAGAATGATATATTTAATGAATTTTTAGGCGATGATTTAAGTTCCGCTCTTATGAGCGGTCCTACTTATATGGCAAATCCCGTAGCTTGCGCTGCCGCAAATGCTTCTCTGGATTTATTTGAAACAGAAGATGCATTCGCAAAAGTAGCTGCAATAGAAAAACAATTATATGATGAATTGCTTCCTTGTAAGAAAATAAAAACAGTAAAAGATGTTAGAGTAAAAGGCGCGATCGGGGTTGTGCAAATAGATACTGATTGGAAAGAAATTTTATCTATGCGTCAACAATTCATAACTCACGGAGTATGGCTAAGACCATTTAATGATGTAATATATATAATGCCACCTTTTACTATTTCTCAGAAAGAATTAAGCAGCCTAACAGACGCAGTAAAAAAAATTCTTCAATTAACATAGACGACGGCAAAATAGAAATTTCTTACAATATTGTACAAAGATATATGAGAATAGTGGTAACAGGTAGGAAAAACTATTTATTCGCAGGATGGAATTTTGCGTGCCGTGAAAATGCAAACTGGGAAATATCCGGCAATCCGGCACACAGGCGGCAAGCTGGCTTGGGCTTTCAACTCAGGTTCCAGCTCAGCCTGTTTACCTCACAAGTGGCCGCTCTCGCAATAAAACTATAGTAAAGAAAACTATTCGTTTTAAGCACACATCTATAAAACCTGAGCATGGCAAAGCAGGCTCCGGGTTGGCTTACTCCTATAATTCATAATATAACGGCTTAAATCTAATAGATTCTTTTCTTCTTTTATAAAAAAAGAAATAGTAATACTTTCTTTACTAATTAATTTCCACCATAGAGGGGGAATTTAAATTAGCACACAAGGGGGATTTTACACTAACAGCGACATTTAACATTCCAGCACTTGTACAGCATTTGACCTTTAAGGGTGGCACCTCCCTTTTCCAAGGCATACGGTTTAATTGATCTTTTTTCTGAAGATATAGATCTTACAATTGATAAAGAATATCTGGGTATAGATTGGAAAATCATAACCTACAGCGACCTGCATCTTGACTTTGGTACTGACTTTAAACTGCCTTTTTCTAGCGATGCTTATTTAATAGACCTCTTCGGAAGCGATCATTTTTGTAACTCCATATTGTAAATAGCAGAGATTAAATTGGATAGGAGCCCAAATCTCTTGCGTCTGTTCCGATATTTGTCAGATATTGCATATTCCCATAATTTTAGTCGGTCAAAGTTATGAGAATATGCAAAATTTCTATAAAAAGAGCTCTAGTTTATGGATTTACCACCCTAAAAATAGTTATTATACTTGACCTTAAGGATAATATCGTCTATTCTGAAATCACATTTTAGATTTGCCGTATGACTATTTACACCCAACGGACATTATTAAGTATTATTGAAAAGTTAAGCGGTAGCTTTCCTGTATTGCTGGTTTCTGGCCCTAGGCAGGTTGGTAAAACAACATTGCTGCAGCACACTCAAAGGGAAAAACGTCATTATGTTACGCTTGATGATCCTATAAAAAAAGCAATGGCAAAAGAAGATCCCGCGGCATTTCTACAAAATCATCCTGCGCCTGTAATGATTGATGAAATTCAATATGCACCGGAACTCTTTCCCTATATAAAAATGGCAGTGGATAAGGCACGTACTCCAGGCATGTTCTGGCTTACTAGCTCACAACAATTTCATCTGATGAAAAACGTATCTGAATCATTGGCTGGTCGTATTGCCATACTAAATCTTTTAGGATTGTCTCTTGCGGAAGAAAGAGGATTTGCGGAAAATGCACTGCCTTTCCTTCCTACTCAAGATTCACTAACATTAAGGGCAAAAACTGCCGCAACACTCCTTCTTCCAGCAATATATCACAAGATATGGCGCGGGTCTTTTCCGTTTGTGGTGCCACATGATGATACAATAACGTGGGAAACATTCTATTCTTCTTATGTTCAAACCTATCTTCAGCGGGATGTCAGGGACTTTACACGCGTCGGTGATGAGCAATTATTTCTCAGATTTCTTCAGACCTCTGCCGCGCGCACAAGTCAACTTATAAATTATACTGATATGGCTCGCGATATTGGTATTAGCGAGCCAACTGTTAAATCCTGGCTTTCTATTCTCGAAGCCTCCGGCCTTATATATATGTTAGCGCCATACCATAGCAACCAAACTAAAAGGCTGCTTAAGGCTCCTAAATTATACTTCCTTGATACCGGGCTTTGTTCATATCTTACTGGATGGCATAACCCAGAGGTTTTAGAAAAGGGTGCAATGAATGGAGCAATCTTTGAAACTTTCATCACTAGCGAATTGATTAAGACATACTGGCATAATGGCAGGTATGCACCATTCTTTTTTTACCGTGACCGTGATAAACGTGAAATTGATTTGGTAATTGTAGAAAACGGAACTCTCTATCCGGTAGAAATTAAAAAAACGGCCACACCTGATAAAGATATGGTAAAGCATTTTACAGCATTGGATCGCCTAAAGATGCCCGTAGGTCAAGGTGCTATAATTTGTGCCCGAGAAATATATGGACCTATTACACGTGATATATTCTCCGTGCCCGTGGGATATATCTGATAACTTATAAAAAAAATTTCATATAAACTTAAAAATAGCGGCGCTGGTTTTGGTATTCTTGTTACTAAACAGATTCTACGCTATAGCTTTCCCACATAAGTCGCACCGCTCTTATCAAAATATGCAATGAAGATCTTCAAATCAATTGACTATTTAAATTAAAAAGCTAATAATGATCCAAAAGTATGTCGCCTGTTGACTTAGGAAAAATACACAAAATTCTACTATAGCTCTAATCATGAAGCATAAAGGACAAATTTTTACCTCTATTTCTCGAAATTTTTGGTATCTTATATTCTTTACATTTTTTTCAGTCGTCTGTCTAATGATAGGGTTTAATCTTCATCTTTACAGAACCTATATAAAAGAACGATTAGAGTTATTACCGAAGGAGGCTATTCATATAGACTACATCTTAAACGACTCAATTATATACATGGAACACTATGCTCATTTAATAGGAAAACGTATAGCAGAAAATGGTGTCGCTGATCTGGAATATATTGCCTCCTTACTCAGCGTAGACTTCAAAACCAGTCACGATCCAAACAAGATTTTTATACATAGCTTATTTGACTGGGTTACACCCGATAAAAAAATGTTAGTAAGCAGTAACGGGGTACTCGATCAGCCTTTAGATATGAGTCATAGGGAATATCTAAAGCGTACAGTCAAATTTCCGTGGACACTACAATTACAGGATCCGGCGGTCGGAATACCAAGTGGCCAGTGGATTATTCCCGGCGGTATGGGTATAACCGATAAAAAGGGAAAGTTTCTTGGATCTGTAACCTTAGGTTTTGCAATTGATAGGCTGGCAAAGAAAATTACTGCCGCAATAGGTACCGATCTACGCTTTATTATACTAACAAAAGACCTGCAATATGTAGGTAGTAGCGCCGGGGGAAATACCAGCGATGATCACGATCTTTTTATTAAAATATTTTCAAAAAAAAATTTGGAATTAAAAGAGCAAGCCGGATTTTTTAAAGAGCCGGTATTGTTTCTTGAGGATATATATCCATATTTTTATCAAACTTCAAAATATAATTATATAATTCTTACTGGATACAGCCACAAACTACCGGGCAGAATATTTAATGAAATATTACTTCCTCGCATTCTAGAGTTCTTGTTAATTGGCACCATAATGATAGCTTTATTAGTTGTTCTTAGGATACG
>JBIKME010000058.1:0-6654 GCA_044359415.1 Rickettsiales bacterium
GTAGAAAAAACTTTATCTTCTACCAATTAATAAACCTAAATTGAATTTTTAATTTAATAACGATTACCAAGATATAGTGAAAGGAAGTTAAATAAACGTAAGCGTCCGGTAAAGCCGGTATTGCGGCTGGATTTAATCGAGTATAACGTATTTTACCCCCTAAAACTAAGGTCTTTTTACGGCTGCAGCCCTTTATTTGACAGGGGTTGCGCGCTATTTATAAATTTGTATCTGCATGGCTGAATTGTACGCCAAGACACTGTAAAATTGCAGATTGCAGATCATTACTCTTAGTTACCTGGTAAAAGTAGTATTGAGGTAAAAAATTATAATATTAGCACCAATTCACAGGGACTTATTAATAATGTAGTTGGTCAAATTATTCAACGTGCGGATAATTTGCCAGATGGAATAGCACAAAACATTGTTATTGATACAAGAGGTCAAATTGTAACAGATACTCAGAGAAGTAATATTATTCAAGGTATTGTACATAAATCTGGTGGAATTATTGAACCCAATGCAATTACATTTAAGTAAAACAAGGAGTGGATAAATTGACTTTAAAAACAAAAATAAAAAATTTGGTAAAAGAGAATTTATCTTCCTATGAGTTTGTTTTGATAAAACCTAGGATAATCGAACGTAAGTTAACAGATTTTTATCAAGGGCTTGAATTTCAACCAGGCACTAATTCTTTAGGGGGAAAGTTTACATTAAATATATATTGGAGATTTGATTATATCAAAAGAGATTATATTGCTTTTGATGGCAACAAACGTATTGGTGAGCTTGCGGGACAAGGTGATTTGTGGTTTTCTAGCCTCAATGAAGATATAGAAATAAGTTTTGCTGCAGTAACAAAACTTATTAAGGATATTGTCGTTCCTCGTTTTGAGAAATTTAATAGCATTGAAAAAATCGTTTCAGCGTATGAAGTGGGAGAAATATCTAAGAAGGACGCATTTGGTGCAGATATAGGTTGGCAAGCTTTTAATTTGGGATGTAGCTATTTAAAAATAGGTAAAAATGACTCTGCAAGAAAAGAATTACAAGAAGTTATAGATAAATATTCCACTCGTAACATTGAATGGGTGCAAAATAGAAAGAATTTAATTGAAAATCTATTAGAAACAATAACAAATCGTTAATTAAGGGCAATAACCCGAAAGATGTTGATTTGGCATTTGACCGACTTAGAGAATTAAATAAAAATAATGGAATAAAATAATGTCTAAATTTGTAAATTTTATTAACACGAATATTAGCTCTATTGTATCAAATGACTTTTTTATAAATAAAAAAGGCACAATAGAAAATGTTGAAGGATTCTTAGGGTTACAATACGAAAATGGCCTATCTTTTAATTTTAATAATCAACTTTGTGTATCCAATGTTTTTATAGAACGCACAGATCAAATAAAACGTAAGCGTTCTTTGTAGGCGGTCTATTAAATTTTTGTCAAAATAGTAAATTACTCCAATCAAACAATAAAAGCTAAGGAGTATTATACAATGGAATTATATTTATCAGGAACTGCTAAAGTTCACTTGATGTGTGGTTTTACAGATATGCGCAATGGAGTAAACGGATTATTTTCATTGGCTAATAATATTTTAAGCCGAGATGGTTTGCGGGAGGCGTATGAGGCTGGAAAAGCTCGCAGAGGTTAATTTGCATCCCCCTCTTAAAACCCTTGCGTCAATGGTAAATATATTGTACATTATTAGATAAATTTGGATAATATAATAACCATTGAGGGGTAACACCATGATCAGAAAGAAAACGATTATATCGCCTGCATTGGAGGAAATATTGAAGTTTGTTGGTAAAAATATCAAGCTCGCCAGGCTGCGTCGCAAGATCACAACAACAATGCTTGCCGAGCGCGCCGATATTAGCCGTGTAACCCTGCGTAAGGTTGAAAATGGCGACAGCGGCGTCACGATGGGTGTGTACGCCAATGTGTTGTTTTGTCTTGGCTTGGAAAAAGATTTACTTCTGCTTGCGGGGGATGATCCGTTGGGGCGACGCCTTCAGGATGCTGAATTAACGCACACAAAAGAACGTGTAGCAAAGAGGGATAAATAATGGCGGCCAAAAAACAAACACAAAAAGCAATACAGGTGTGCGCGCATTGGCAAGGTATGAAAGCCCCTGTTTTGATGGGGACGCTTTTTGCTACGCCATCCAGAGGCAAGGAAGTATTTTCATTCGAATATGATCCTGCGTGGTTGAAATCACCTTACGCTCAATCTCTTGATCCTAATTTAGGATTGTTTTCTGGACCGCAATATGCCCGCGATGGACATGATAATTTTGGATTGTTTTTAGATTCATCGCCTGATCGTTGGGGGCGCGTTCTTATGCAGCGGCGCGAAGCGCAACAGGCACAGGCTGAAGATCGTGATATCCGTACATTGATGGAATCTGATTATCTGCTTGGCGTTTATGATGGTCATCGTATGGGAGCTTTGCGTTTTCGGTTATCTGAAGACACACCTTTTCTAGACAATCAGGAAAGCATGTCTGCACCGCCTTGGACAAAGCTGAGAGAGCTTGAATATGCCAGCCTGCAGTTGGAACGGGATAATGCTGAAAATGAAAGCGATTACCTAAAATGGCTGAATATGCTGATTGCGCCAGGTGGGTCGCTTGGCGGTGCAAGGCCTAAGGCCAGCGTGCTTGATGAGGCTGGACATCCATGGATTGCTAAATTCCCAAGTAGCCGCGATGAAATCAACATCGGGAAATGGGAATATCTCTTATATTTGTTGGCACAAGATGCAGGGATTAATGTTTCCCCATCTGAGATCCGTAATTTCTCAGGCGAGTATGATACGTTCCTTACCAAACGATTTGACCGCACTACAACTGGCGAACGCCTCCACTTTGCTTCAGCGCTGACCTTGCTAGGCAAGAAAGATGGTGATGGTGGAGACACGGGCGTCAGTTATCTTAATTTAGCTGACTTTCTTGTTAAACACGGCGCTCAAGTTAATCAGAACTTGGAGCAGCTTTGGCGGCGCATTGTTTTTTATATTTGCGTATCCAATACAGATGATCACCTGCGTAATCATGGTTTTATGCTCACAGACAGAGGTTGGGTGCTGTCTCCAGCCTATGACATGAACCCAGTCGCCACTGCGGGTGGCTTGGCTCTTAATATTTCAAAAGAAGATAACAGACAAGATTTAGAGCTTGCGAAGAATGTGGCTCTTTATTTCCGTGTAGAAAAAGAGCGCGCTGAAACAATTATCAGTGAGGTCAAGTCTGTTGTTCAAAACTGGCCAGCCCTTGCCAAAAAACTATCCATTCCCTCTCGTGAAATCAACCTGATGAAAGGTGCGTTCCGACACGCTGACGAATAAAAAATGTTCGCGAACATTTTGGGAGCGGATAAGTCGAACAAAATCGGCTAGCCCATCTTGAGTAGCAAAGCTTGCTGTAATAAGGCGTAAGGATAGTACGTCACGTAAACTATTCCATCTTTTGCTGATATTGTTATTTTTTAGTGTTGTACGTAACATGTGAACGTAACTATATGCAAGCACAGTAATAAATAAATGTCCGACAACACGCCTACCCTTCTGATGATAGATAGGACGCAGGCCAAGTTCCGATTTCAGGCTGCGGAAAACCGATTCCAGATCTGTTAACATCATATATGTTTGCCAGAGCCTCTATCATAATTTACGAGATATCTTTTGGCATAAACTTTCCCAGACCACCACGCATCAGTGTTTTTTTATCCATTTTACTAATTTTCTTCATCATAACTGACATTTGTTTATATTGCTTGAGCAAACGATTTAAATCAGGTACGGTTAATCCAGAACCAGCGGCAATTCTTCTCTTTCTAGCACCATTGATAATATTTGGATATCTTCGCTCCTGTTTTGTCATAGATGATATCATAGCCTCTTGATGTATTATCATTTTATCATCAATATTTGCGTCATCTATTTGTTTTTTTATTTTTCCAATACCCGGCAACATACTTGCCATACCACCTATTCCACCCATCTTTCTCATCATTTTAAATTGCTTAGAAAGATCATTTAGGTCAAACTGACCTTTTTTAATTTTTGTTTCAAGCCTCTTAGCATCTTCAGTGTTTACATACTGGGCAGCTCTTTCAACCAAAGAAACAACATCACCCATACCCAAAATTAGAGAGGCTATACGATTTGGATGAAAAGCTTCAAATTCCGATATTTTTTCGCCCACACCCATAAATTTTATCGGACAATTCGTAACAGCTCTCATTGAAAGCGCTGCACCACCTCTGCCGTCACCGTCAATACGTGTTAATATAATACCCGTTATACCAATTTTTTCATTAAATTGAGATGCTATATTCACAGCATCTTGTCCGGTTAAAGCATCCGCAACAAGCAAAGTTTCAGTAGGATTAGATAATTGTTTAACTAAGATTAGCTCATCCATTAATTTGTTATCGATATGAAGTCGCCCTGCCGTGTCTAAAAGAATTATATCATACCCCTCCTTCTTTCCAACATCAAGAGCACGACTGGCTATCGTTACAGGATCCTCACCATCTATTATAGGAAGAGTATCTATGGAAATCTGCTTACCAATCACTGCCAACTGCTGTTGCGCCGCAGGGCGATATACATCTAAAGATGCAATCATAATTTTTTTATTAGAATTTTTTGTAAGATAGTGAGCCAGCTTTCCGGTAGATGTAGTTTTTCCTGAACCTTGTAAACCAACCATCATTATAACAACAGGAGGATTAGCTTTTAAATTAAGTTCTGATTCATCTGATCCTAACATTTGTACAAGATTGTCTTTTACAATCTTAATAACCATCTGCCCCGGAGATACACTTCTTATTACATCACGACCAACTGCTAACTCTTTTACTTTGTTAACAAAATCCTTAACAACACTAAGCGAAACATCAGCTTCAAGCAAGGCAACTCTAACCTCGCGCATAGCCGCATTCACATCATTTTCTGATAAAACCCCTTTACCTTTGAGCTTAGAAAATACTTTACTTAAATTATCACTTAAACTGTCAAACATAGCACCAATTACATTTATTATTTAAAAAATTAACTACAAAAATAAACAATCATATAAACCCCAAGCAGAAATCCTATCCACATAACAGTAGTGCTAAGAGGCCACCTTCTTGCCATAACACCTTCAGGACTATGAGTAATTCTGACAATTCTTATTGCGTGAACAAATAGTTTCTTTAATACAATCCTTCCAACTCTGATCGGAAAGCGGGCAATATAATAAATAACAGAACAAATATAGTAGCCTAATCTGCGATAGAACCAATCAAAATCCAAACTTATCGTATCGGTTCTTTTTAACATACCCAAACATACAAAAAATGCAAACGCCGAGAATAATAAGATCTGTATCTGCGAAATCACATGCTCGGCTGTATATGACTGATAGACCGGCATTGTGGGTAAGAGTCTATAAATAGTATGCTCTGCAACCGAAGGTATAGCAGGTATAATACATAACGCACTTAACAACAGCATAGCCAGCCTCATGTTCATTGGCGGCTCTTTAGGACGCATTCCTGAATCTGTTTGAAAAAAAACAAACCATGGAAATTTAATACCTGCATGAAGAAAGACGCCAGCTGAAGCGGCCATAAGCATCAACCATACAAATTCCAGATTTTCATACATAGCAGCAGAAGTAATCATAGATTTAGTTACAAAACCTGAGGTCAAAGGAAATGCGGAAATTGCTAAAGCGCCAATTATTCCACAAGTTGCCGTTATAGGCATTGTTTTATATAATCCGCCAAGCTCAGTACACTTACTTTTTCCTGTCATATATAAAACAGATCCGGCAGACATAAATAATAAAGCTTTATAAATAATATGAGCAAAAGCATGCGTCGCAGCGCCATTTAAGGCAAAGTCAGTTCCTATCCCTATACCAACCACCATAAAACCAACCTGATTGATAATGCTATAAGATAATATTTTACGCATATCATTTTCTAACATCGCATATACAATGCCATAAAATACCATAAATAATCCTACATATATTAACAAATCCAACCCTGCAAACAATGTAATTAAAACAAAAACGGATGTCTTGGTAGTATATGCCGATAAAAAAACCGCACCAAAAGCTGAACTCCTTGGATACGCATCAGTAAGCCATGCTGATAAAGGCGGGGCACCGGCATTGATCAACACTCCTAATAATATAAGAATTACGGACAACACGTAATTAGTATCAAGAGCAGCTCCCGACTGAACTGATAGTAAATTAGTATCAATAGCAGTGACTTCAACAGTACCATTATACATTATATTAGCTATGATACCGGCCATGAACACAATCCCACCCAAGAAATGTACCATTGCGTAACGCACTCCTGCGCGCATAGCAAATTTATTATCTGATGCAAATATAACCAGAGTCGAACCAATTGCCATTAACTCCCAATATATGAACATTGTTATGTAATCGCCCGAAAAGGTAACCCCTATAGCACTAGCTGCATACAAAAAAGCAGCTGACATTTCTAAAGGTTTACTCTGGTATAAACCGAATAATGAACCAGCAAATGCTGCTATGCAAAAAATAGTGGCAAAAATATGGGTATACTCATGAGCATATAAAGGGCTGACAGTAAAACC
>JBIKME010000166.1:0-3298 GCA_044359415.1 Rickettsiales bacterium
GATCATGACGCAGAACTACCTCTCCCGCCAATAGATGAGTTATGGGATGGCAACTATCCTCCACCAGCTGAATCGCAACCGGCACCGAGGGTGAATAAAAAGAGAAAGTCTGGTGATGTTTGTAGTCATAGCCCAGTTTTAGTAAGATTAATAGAATAAGTAGGATTGCTGGCTTTAAATAATAAGGAGTATAAAAGTCGTACAAGATAGTCAAAAAATCTGAAGTTTTATTAGAAAGAAGATTAACATAAATACGAAACATAAATTCGAAAATGAGTGGCTCTACATTTTGCTGCGCTGCTTGATTATATATATAAATGGTATATTTTATAGCAGCTTAAATTTAATTATATAAAAATTAGAATATGGAAAAATTTTCTTTTGATGTAAAATCTAAGGATAAAAAATCAAGATGCGGAGTTGTAAATACCGCTCATGGTCAGATTAGAACACCTGCTTTTATGCCGGTTGGAACCGCGGCAACAGTAAAAGCAATGTTGCCTGAGTCTGTAAAACAAACAGGCGCAGACATTATTTTAAGCAATACTTATCATTTAATGCTGAGACCAACTGCGGAGCTTATATATAAATTGGGTGGCTTACATAAATTTATGAATTGGCAGGCTCCTATACTTACTGATTCGGGTGGTTTTCAGGTAATGTCATTGTCAAAGATTCGTAAGATAACAAAAAATGGAGTCGAGTTTCAATCACATATTGATGGCTCTAAACACATGCTTTCACCTGAAAAATCAATGAATATTCAGTATCTTCTAGGTAGTGATATAACTATGATATTCGATGAATGTACTCCTTTTCCGGCAACTTACGAAGTTGCAGCGGATTCGATGCGTCTTTCATTGGAATGGGCTCAAAAATCTAAAGATGCTTTTATCAAAAGAACAGGCTATGGTTTGTTTGGTATAGTGCAGGGGAGTGTATATGAAGATTTAAGGCTTCAGTCATCGGAGGCTTTAATTCAAATAGGTTTTGATGGATATGCAATAGGAGGGCTTGCAGTTGGCGAAGGGCAGGAGTTAATGTTTAATACCCTTGATTACACGGTTCCTATGCTACCTGAAAATAAACCTCGCTATCTTATGGGTGTTGGTAAGCCCGATGATTTGGTTGGCGCTGTAAAAAGGGGTGTTGATATGTTTGACTGCGTACTGCCGACAAGATCTGGAAGAAATGGTCAGGCATTTACTGAAAAAGGACCTTTGAATATACTAAATGCTCAATATAAAGAGGATGAAAAGCCGCTGGATGAAAAATGCCCTTGTCCTGCGTGTAAAAATTATAATCGCGCGTATATTCATCACTTAGTAAAAGCAAAAGAAATATTAGGATCGGTGTTAATGACCTGGCATAATCTACAATATTATCAGACTCTTATGGCGAGTATGCGTGCTGCAATCTCAGAAAGTAAATTTGAAGAATTTGAGAATAATTTTTACGCAAATTACCTAAAGTAGTTTTTTCTTGGCATAGATACTGTTTTGTGCATAATAATTACTTTATTTTCTAATTAAATAAGAGTAGCTAATTTGTTTAATCGTATCATATTACTATTTCTTCTATTTGGTACGTGGCTTGTATTATCCGGTGTTTTTAGCCAATTCTTTATTGGTCTTGGTATTTTTAGCTGCTTATTTGCAGTTTTTGTTGCCGGATCTATGAGTTATAAAAGTGAACGACAGGTTAAAATATTAGGAATAATATTTAATCTAATTACTTACTCTATTTGGTTAGTAAAGGAAATTGTCATATCAACAATTGATGTAACTGTAAAAATGTGGCAAATTGAACCAGATATTTCACCTACTATTGAATGGATCAAAACCCCTCTTAATAGTGACGCCGGAATTACTATTTTCGGTAATTCTATTACTTTAACTCCAGGAACTGTGACCGTTGATGTTATGTCTGACGGGAAAATACAAGTGCATTCACTAACTAAAGATGGTATGGAAGATCTAAAAAAAGGCAAAATGTTAAAGAAAGTTCTTGAAGTTGTAGGAGAGTGAATAATATGGTTTTAGGAGCTGCTATTATTGCGATGTTAGTTAGTATTATTATGGTGGTTATTAGAGGTATTTTAGGCCCTACTATTTTTGATAGGATATTATCAGCTAATTTATTTGGTACAAATATTATTGTATTAATTGTGTTAATGGGCCATTATATGGGGACAGATTTCTTTTTAGATATAGCTCTTACATATGCTCTTATTAACTTTGTTTCCACTATAGCTTTGTTGCGTTATTTTAAATATGAAGAGGCTAATAAGTAGAATGGAACAGCTTATATATATATTTTCAAATTTTTGTATTCTAGCAGGTGGCTTTTTTATATTTAGTGCATCTCTTGGTATTATTAGGATGCCGGATTTCTTTACCAGATTGCATCCAGCCGGTATAGCTGATTCACTTGGGGCTCCATTGCTTTTAATCGGTATAGCTATTCAAAACGGCGCTACATTATTTTCCGGTAAAATAATGTTATTGATATTATTTATGGTGATAACTAATCCTACGGCATGTCATGCGCTTGCTAAAGCTGCTTTATACGGTGGACTTAAACCCTTTATAAAAGAGGCAAAGAAGTAATGGTTGAATTAGTATTTGCTGTAGATGCGGTGTTGTTATTTTTACTGGTTCTAACAGCTCTGTCTGTTGTTTTTGTAAAAGACCTGATGGCAAGTACAATTTTGCTAACTATTTTTAGCCTACTAATGGCGTGTGTTTATTTGGTTTTAGGAGCAGTGGACGTTGCTATAACAGAAGCTGCGGTTGGAGGTGGTATAAGTACGATTTTATTTTTATTAGCCATATCATTGGTAGGGAATAAAGAAAAAAAAACCAAGGGTAATTTTATTTTACCTTTTATGATAGTATCGGTTGTGACTTTTGGTCTTTTATACGCAACATTTGATATGCCTTCAGTCGGTAATATGTATGCTCCTTCACAAATACACATAGCGCCATATTATATTGAAAACGGACCTATCGAAACGGGAATACCTAATGTTGTAACTTCAATTTTAGCCAGTTATAGAGGATTTGATACTTTTGGTGAGACTGTTGTTATATTAACTGCGGCAATAGCTGTTATGCTTTTGTTAGGACGTTTTGATAATAACAAGGATGGTAAATAGATGTACGATAAGATTATATTGCGCACTGTAGTAAAAATTTTGGTACCATTTATTTTTATGTTTGGGTTATATGTGCAATTTCATGGTGAGTATAGTCCAGGTGGCGGCTTTCA
Organism: Rickettsiales bacterium; assembly: GCA_044359415.1. Classification (GTDB taxonomy): domain Bacteria; phylum Pseudomonadota; class Alphaproteobacteria; order Rickettsiales; family UBA6187; genus 1-14-0-20-39-49. The sequence goes on from JBIKME010000166.1 coordinate 3,271, forward strand.
GGCTGGTGTTATTTGTGCCGTGGCATAT
>JBIKME010000165.1:0-3300 GCA_044359415.1 Rickettsiales bacterium
GGATGAATTAACAGGAATATTATCTGTATTCATTTTGCGATTATTGGCATCTATCGGCGTTCTTATATATGCAACAGTAGGGATCGTTACTATGATATTAGGAGGAAATTTTTTAGAATATTCCTATCTTTCCGCGAGTCCTGTCGTAGGGCAGCAAATTGGAATAATAATAATTGAGTTAGGGGTTGGTATAACTGTGTTTGCAGTTATGATGCTGATATTCTACATGTTTGCCAAGAGGTCTGAATAAATGTTTGAAGGATATAATTATTGGATGAGTATAATCCTTATGATGATTGGTTTTTACGGGGTTGTTACCTGTGGTAATTTAGTCAAAAAAATGATGGGACTGGCAATATTTCAAGTGTCGGTTTTATTAATATATATTTCTATAGGTAATGTAGAAGGTGGCGCTGTGCCTATAATCAAAGAGGGTGTTAATGTTTATGTTAATCCTATTCCTCATGTATTAATGTTAACGGCAATTGTAGTTGGTGTCGCGGTAATGGCGGTCGGACTTGCTATTATTGTAAGAATAAAAGAGGAATATGGCACTGTCGAAGAAGATGAAATCATTGCTCTGGATACTAAGCATTCAAATGAAGGGAGCAAGATAAATTGATAGTAGCAAATCTTCCCGCTTTACAGGTAGTGATTCCATTGGTGGCTGCTCCGATATGTGCTTTAGTTGGATCAGGGAGAATAGCATTTATTATAGCGTGCCTTGCTTCGTTTTCGGCTTGTATTATTTCCTTACTGCTTGCCTATAATGTTTTAATAGGAACACCTGTTTCATATGATATGGGGGGATGGCAACCTCCTTTTGGCATCGAATATAGGGTTGATATCTTAAATGCGTTTATTCTGGTTATTGTTTCAACTGTTGCCGCTATAAGTTCGGTTTATTCTTATTATACTGTAAAAATTGAGATAGATAAAAACAAGAGATCTTTATTCTACGCTGCTTTTTTACTTTGTTTTGCCGGCCTTTTAGGGATGACTATTACTAATGATGCTTTTAACGTATATGTGTTTTTAGAAATAGCTTCACTTGCGACATATGCATTGATAAGTATGGGTTCGGATAGAAGAGCCTTGCTGTCATCATTTGAATATTTGATATTAGGTACAATAGGTGCCACTTTTATATTAATTGCCATAGGCTTGCTATATATGATGACAGGAACCTTAAACTTTTCAGACCTGGCGCTTAGAGTTCCTTCAATGCTACACATGACTCCCATCAAGGCGGCACTTGCTTTTTTTATCGTTGGACTTGCTTTAAAAATTGCGATATTTCCACTGCATTTATGGCTCGCTAATTCTTATACCAACGCTCCTTCATTTGTATCTGTATTTTTATCTGCTACAGCTTCTAAGGTGGGTATTTATGTTTTAATTAGAATTATATTTTTTGTATTTGGTTATAAGTTTGTTTTTCAAGATATGAAAATAGCCAGTATCATGACTACCCTTTCTATAGCGGCAATTCTCGTATGTTCTTTAGTTGCCGTTTTTCAAAATAATGTAAAAAGGATGTTGGCATATTCTTCGGTTGCTCAAATAGGTTATATTATTCTTGGGCTAAGTTTAATGACTCATCTTGGAGTTAGTGCTGCTCTAATTCACATATTTAACCATGCAATCGCAAAAGCTGCACTCTTTATGGCTGTAGGCTGCTTTTTACTCCGTGTTAGTAGTGCTCAGTTATCTGATTTAAAAGGTATTGGGCGGAAAATGCCAATAACTATGGCAGCATTTTTAACTGCCGGATTAAGTTTGATAGCTATACCTTTAACGGGTGGTTTTGTCAGCAAGTGGTATTTGTTATCTGCGTTAATAGAAAAAGATATGTGGCCGGTATTTTTTATTATATTGCTAAGTTCAGTGTTGGCTCTGATATATATATGGAAGGTAGTTGAAGTAGCTTATTTTGAAGAAATCAATCCTGATAATAAAGATATAAAAGAAGCTCCTTATGCTATATTAATACCGCTATGGATGATGACTTCAATGACTGTTATATTTGGTATATATACGCAGCCGATAACTGTTGTAGCTACAAGAATATCTAAATATTTGCTTAGTTTATGATTATGAATTTACAAACTAATGAGATATATGTTTTAATTTGTTTTTTATTGCCTTTTATGGCGATAATAAGTTCGGCTGTAATTTCATCGCCGGATGTTAGAGATTCAGTTACGCTTGGTATAGCAAGCTTACTATTTGTAAATGTTACAAATATACTTCGTATATTTAATGAAAATAGCCATTATCTCTCGGTAAATTTACCGGATTTATTTCCTGGTCTGGCGGTAGCATTTTCAATTGAACCGCTAGGATTAATTTTTGCTTTGGTTATATCATTTTTGTGGGTTGTCAGTACAATTTATTCGATAGGATACATGAGGGGTAATAAAGAAAAAAATCAAAAGAGATTTTTTAGCTTCTTTGCGTTTGCCGTTTTTTCATCTTTTGGTATAGCATTTGCTGATAATATGCTGACATTGTTTATTTTTTACGAATTACTTACTATTTGTACTTATCCACTGGTTACTCACCACGCTACAAAAGAGGCAAAAAAAGCAGGTAGAATATATTTGGGCATGCTAATGGGATCTTCTTTAGTGCTATTTTTACCTGCAATTATGATTACATATCATGTCGCCGGAACCCTGGATTTTATAAGCGGTGGTATTTTATCTGGTAAGTCGACTGTGGCAATTACTTCGTTATTATTATTTTTATATATTTTTGGTATTGGTAAATCCGCTTTAATGCCAATGCACAGATGGCTGCCATCTGCGATGATCGCACCAACTCCGGTAAGCGCTTTATTGCATGCTGTGGCTGTAGTAAAAGCAGGTGTATTTACTATAGTAAAAGTAATAATATATATTTTTGGTGTTGATTATTTATCGGAATTGGTGTCCGTAAATTGGTATAGCGGACAATGGCTGATTTGGATTGCTGCATTTTCAATTATTGTTGCGTCAATGTTGGCGGTACAACAAGATAATTTAAAATTGAGATTGGCATATTCAACAGTTAGCCAGCTTTCTTATATTGTGTTAGCTGTAGCTATGTTGACTCCTTCATCTATTGCAGCCGCATCTTTTCACATAGCGGCCCATGCGGTATCTAAAATTACCTTATTTTTTGCGGCAGGTTCTATTTATACTGCGTCAGGTAAGAAAAATATCAGTCAATTATCAGGTATTGGTAGAAAAATGCCACTTACTATGATAGCTTTTTCTGTGGCTGCTTTTTCTATGATCGGAATTCCTCCGGCAGTCG
>JBIKME010000059.1:0-6538 GCA_044359415.1 Rickettsiales bacterium
AATAATATTAATACCGCAAATATCCCGCTTAGTCTCTCTAGCATTGTTGACCTTAGTTTTGTTGTTTTGAACATTATAAAATAATCCCGTTATTGACATACACGCTACAGTACCTGTCCCCGTAGCTGTATCCTTGCTGATATAAATCATCCTCCAGCAAATTATCATCAACCCTTGCAGGCCGATCATAATATCTATTAAACCCATCGCCTGTTTGACCTATAAAATTATAGCAACCATCTCTGAAACCTTTGCTATAGTTACTATCATCCTGAGGTAAGTTTTTTAAAAATAGCGGCTTAGGAGAAAAAGCTCCAGGATTGCCATCGGGGTCTAATAAGGTTACCGCGCACCCGCCTAAAGCCAATAGTAAAAATGTCATAAAAATTCTTTTCATCTTAAATACCCATCGCAAGGGCTTTTCGCTCTTAATCAATAATTTCCCCGCCTGTATATATTTTATTTCACTTATTGTCAAGAATTTTTTTACATCCTTAAATAACTAGAAATGTCGAATTATGATAATACACATTCCTTATTAGAAGCCTTATTTCATTTTTTTTATGATTAATGTATTTTTCTGTTGACATTATATGGGGGTTGTTATATAGAAACAATTATTAAACTATTATTCTAGAATTATAAAACAAAAGGAGAAATAAAGAATGATTAATAGCCAACAAATTAACAAGCTAATAAAGTGCGCAAGCACTATTATTATTGTTACCGGCTTAACAGTTCAGACCGCAGGAGCGGCAACAAAATACGGTATTGATTCAGCTGTTAGCATTAAGAGTCAAAATAGCGTGAGCATAAAGCTTAAAAATATGATGGGTGATAGATGGAATCAAGAGGTTATTAATGACGCAGGCTACACTAAAAACAAAAAGGATCGTCAAGGATATCAATTAGAAAAATCTTCTGAAGGTCAGCTCTACACTTATAACTATCCTGTATATTTTGATTAAAAAGATTATCCAGCAATGAATAAAGGACTGCCTCTTGGCGGTTTTTTTTTGCTTAAATCGTTGTTAAATAACCTCTAAAGGTAATTTAAATACCACATTTTCAGCATCACCGTCCATAGTAACCACAGATATTTCCTTTCTTTTCTGCAAATATGCAATAATATCTTCAATTAATACCTCAGGAGCAGAGGCGCCGGCGGTGATTCCAATATTCTCAACATTATCGAACCACGACAAATCAATATCATTAGCATCATTAATGAGATAGGAAGCTACACCCATTTCTTCCCCCAAATCTCTCAGGCGATTTGAATTCGAGCTGTTTTGTGATCCTATGACCAATATTGCATCGCATCTAACAGCTAATTTTCTAACTGCATCCTGCCTGTTCTGCGTAGCATAGCATATGTCTTTAGTACCAGGACCCTTAATGTTAGGAAATCTCTCTTTTAGAGCGTCAATAACTTCCTTGGTATCATCTACACTTAAAGTAGTTTGTGTAACATAGGCTAATTTATTTTCATCTATAACCTTTATAGTAGAAGCATCTTTAACAGTTTCCACTAAAATAACATCTCTTTCTACCTGTCCGGAGGTTCCCTCAACCTCGGGATGCCCGCTGTGACCAATAAGAATAATTTGATCACCAGACTCGTCATTTCTTTGAGCCTCTTTGTGAACCTTAGTTACTAAAGGACAAGTGGCGTCTATAACCGGTAAGCCTCTGTCATGGGCCTCTTTAACAACATTCTTTGATACCCCGTGTGCGCTAAAGATTGTTATTGCGCCCTCGGGAATCTCTGATATTGAGCTAACAAATACCACCCCCTTGGACTTTAAATCATCTACTACATATTTATTATGTACTATTTCATGTCTGACATATATAGGAGAGCCGTATTTCTTAAGGGCTCTTTCAACTATTTCAATAGCCCGTTTAACACCTGCGCAAAAGCCCCTAGGCTGGGCCAATATAATCTGCATACACTCAATCTATTTTATTATACAACCGATAGCGAACTCTCAAACCTGTCTAATTAAGTATTTAAAAATCCTCGTAATTTTCTGGATCTGCTTGGATGCTTTAACTTACGCAGCGCTTTTGCTTCGATCTGACGAATACGCTCACGTGTTACAGAAAACTGTTGTCCAACCTCTTCTAAAGTATGATCCGTGTTCATACCAATGCCAAAACGCATACGCAAAACACGTTCCTCTCGAGGCGTTAATGAGGCTAATATTTTAGTAGTAGTCTCGCGTAAGTTAGACAATATAGCTGCATCCAAAGGAGCTATAGCATTTTTATCCTCAATGAAATCGCCTAGGAAGCTTCCATCCTCATCATCCCCCACCGGATTTTCCAAACTAACCGGCTCTTTAGCGATTTTTAATACCTTACGCACTTTATCTATTCCCATAGACAATCTCTCAGCCAGCTCCTCAGGAGTAGGTTCACGTCCCATTTCATGAACCATTTGACGAGTGGTACGAACAATCTTGTTAATAGTTTCAATCATATGCACCGGTATACGAATCGTTCTTGCCTGATCGGCAATAGAGCGCGTAATAGCCTGCCTTATCCACCATGTTGCATATGTAGAGAATTTATATCCGCGACGATATTCGAATTTATCTACTGCTTTCATCAAACCAATATTTCCTTCCTGGATGAGATCAAGGAATTGTAATCCACGATTGGCATATTTTTTAGCAATAGATATTACGAGGCGTAAATTCGCTTCTATCATTTCTTTTTTGGCTTTTCCTGCATCTCTGTCGCCCTTTTGCACGTCATTAACAAGCCGCTTAAACTCCGTTACATCTAAGCCGATTTTTTTTGATATAGAGGCAATATGAGCAAAATGTTCCTTTATTTGCGACCTGTTTTCAGAAATGAACTCCTGCCACCCTTTTTCTTTTATTTTTTCGGCATTATCAATCCAGTTAGGATCTAGTTCATTGCCAACATAATGCTTTATAAAGCTTGCTCTTTTAACCTTAAAACCTTCCGCTAACTTTATTAACTTCGACTCAACTACAACAATTTCACGATTTAACGAGTACAGCCTTGATAGAAGGGCTTCTATTTTTGCATCGTTAAATTTTATTCTTTCCAACTTTTTTAAAAGTTCATTGCGTAAATTAGTATATTTTTCAACATCTTTAGAGATAGACTCCCCATCTCCTGCAGCTATATTTAATCTTTTTTCCTGCAATTTAAGCAATTTTTCGCAAATCGCAGAAGCTTCTTTGAATGTACTAAGCACTATAGGAAGGAGAGACTGCTCCATAGCCGCCAATGACAAATTAACATCAGAAAATTCATCCTCATCTTCATAGCTTTCGTCATCAGTATCATCTTCGGCCTCATCTTCGGCCTCATCAGAGCCAATTTTTACAACCAACTCATCGCTTGAGTCAGGATTGCCTCCTTCTTGGACAATAGCTGCTAAAGAATCGCCGTCAAACTCTTCGCCAAATTCGGTTGTGTATGTGGCATCGAGATCTATTACATCTCTTAACAAAATTTGATCATTAGTTAAATCATCATACCAAGAAATAATATCTCTTAGCGCCAGTGGTGTCTCGCACAAAGACAGCAGCATTATCTCGCGGCCTTTTTCGATACGCTTGGCTATTTCTATCTCGCCATCACGAGACAAAAGTTCAACGCCCCCCATCTCCCGTAGATACATACGAACAGGATCATCAGTACGGCCCACATCCTCAATAATTGAGGGATCTGCAGAAAAGTCAGTTTCTGCATCATCTTCCAGATCATCTTCATTCTCAATGATATTTGCGCCTTTATTACTTATCTCCTTGATAATATCCTCAACTTGATCTGGATTCACCAAATCTTTAGGTAAGGCCTTGTTGACTTCTTCGTAAGTAATGAAGCCGTGTTTTTTAGCGTATGCAACCAATCTTTTAACTATAGCAGAAATATCGTTAGCATTATCGGCAGCAACAGCATTACTAGCCTTATTCTGAGCAGAATTTGTCTTATCGGCTTGTTTGTTTGTATTGTTGTTTGACTTAGTGTCTGTAACGGCTGATTTTTTTGGTGTCATTTCATTTAAAACCTTAATTAAATATAAAATTCTATTTACTGTTCGCTGAAGTCTATCTCCATTTGGGATATTTTATCTTCTATTTTTAGTATTTCCCGTCTCCTGATCAAAACTTCTTGTTCAGACTCCTCAGTCATCTCCAGTTCCTTTAATTGGCACTCTTGCTTCATATATAATAACTGCAATACACAACTATAATAACTCCAAGCCGCATGAGCTTTGTCTATACCAAGATAATCATTTAAGAAAATGTTACTTTTTATACTATCCAAATATTCTATATAAGGCTTCATATCCGCATTTTCAAGATATGTTCTTATATCATTTGCATTTATTTCACTTTTTACTTCACATAGTTCTAAAATAGCTCCACCTATTTTGTCAAGTTTCACGCTAGAAAAATGTATATTAATAAATTCATCATATATCTGATGATCCTTAAGTATATCCGGACACATTAATATTATAAGCAAAAAAACCAGCTGACACCCTTCTATTGTATTGATATTAAAATCAGGCAATTCTTCAATTTTAGTTAGTTTTCCTCCCTTGCCTGAAATTTTACTCTCTTTTATTTTTTGTTCGCGGAAAAAATTCCATAACTTGTTATTAAAAAATTCATAATAGTATTTGGAAACGGTTTTATTTTCAATTTTACCTGCAATTTCCTTGAGTTTTTTTTCAAGAGCGGCTTTCTTTTCTGGAGTTTTTAAATTAATATTTGCTGACTCTAATGACCAGATCACTTCAGATAAAGGATCGGCATTTTGTAAAACCTGTCTGATCTTTTTAACGCCGTTTTGTTTTATATAATCATCAGGATCGACACCGTTTGGCATAAATGCAAACTTTAGGCTATAGCCGGGGCTTAGAAGCGGCAGGCATAAATTTGCAACCCTCTGCATTGCCCCTTGTCCTGCTATATCACCATCAAGGCAAATTACCGGCTCTTTTGACATATTCCATAAAATTTTCAACTGATTTTCGGTAATGGCGGTTCCCAGAGGAGAAATTGCTGTTTTTATTCCAAACGAATCTAGCGCTATCACATCCATATAGCCTTCTACTACTACTATTTTTCCGGTTTTAAATGCTAACTTACGAGCATTATGCTCATTATATAAAAGATCACCTTTTTTAAATAATTCTGTTTCAGGAGAATTTAGGTATTTTGGCTTTCCATCACCCAAAATACGGCCTCCGAATGCAACTACTTTGCCAGTAGCGTTCATAATAGGAAACATTATGCGGTCACGAAATTTATCATAGCTATCACCGTTTGTATTTGTAGTAAGCAATCCTAAATCAGACATTTTTTCAAAAGAAATGCCGTTGTCTTCCAGGTGGTTTTTAAGGCTGTCTCTTTTGTTTGGTGCATAACCTATTCTAAATTTCTGAATTGAATCCTCACGCAGGCCGCGTGAGGATAAATATTCTAAAGCTATATTGTTATTTGAAAGTTGTTTTTGATAGTAATTACACGCAACTTCCATAACATCATATAGCGTTGCGGCGTTGATTCGCTGCTGTTTATATTTTACATCATCTTCAGGTAAGGCCACTCCGGCAATTGAAGCAAGCTGCTTTACCGCTTCAGTAAAAGAAATATTTTCTGTACTCATAACAAAGCTAATAGCATCGCCGTGGGCACCGCAACCAAAACAGTGATAAAATCTTTTGTCATCATTTACTGAAAAAGAGGGTGTTTTTTCTTTATGAAAAGGGCATAAGCCCTGAAAATAACTACCATGAGCCTTTAGAGAAACCTTCCTTTTCACAACCTGTGAAATAGGCAATCTATTTCGGATATCATCTAAAAATGACTGTGAAAATTGCATATACTAAAATTAACTTTTTATTCAAAATTAAATACCATTAATAAAGAAAAAACAATTATCTAGCAATTCATTAATGATATTATTCATTAATAATATTATGGATTATCCTTGCTTCTTGTCGATAGCAAAATAGTGGTTGTAAGTGCCGGTTCTATAGTATATTATGCATGGTTTTTAAGATTTTTTAGCAAAATTATAGAAAGTGATAAAAATGGGTGATAAATTTCCTATAACAGAGGCTGGCTTTATTAAAATGGAAGCCGAACTTAATGATTTAAAGAAAGTTCAAAGGCCTAAAATATCAGCAGAAATTGCAGCCGCCAGAGAGCACGGAGATCTAAAGGAAAATGCTGAATATCATGCGGCAAGGGATAAGCAGAGCTTTTGTGAAGGTAGAATATCTGAGCTTGAAGATAAAATCGCAAGAGCAGAAGTTATTGATATTACAAGGCTTTCTATTGACAATATAAAGTTTGGAGCAAGTGTTCGATTAGTTGACGAAGACAATGAAAAAGAAATCACCTACCAAATCGTCAGTGAGTATGAAGCAGATCTAAATAACAATAAAATTTCCGTTGTATCGCCTCTTGCAAAAGCTCTTATCGGCAAAGAGATAGGAGATCATATAGAGGTAAATACACCGCGCGGAGAAAAATCC
>JBIKME010000064.1:0-6434 GCA_044359415.1 Rickettsiales bacterium
GGATTTTCACACTATGCGACCAAGACCCGAGTTTATGGCATGGCATAATGATCTTTATAATAATGCGCTAAAAATTGCAGAAGAATTGTTTGTTTCTAATTTTCAATCAGATGATGTCGATATATATGGATATCTTAGGGTGTTATGTTATGTTGTAGCATTGACATCTGTTTCTAGAAAGAAGCTTATATCTTTGTTTGCTGGAGAAGAAAATGTTGCAGATACATTAAATAAAGACCTGTTCCCGATAGGTATGCCAAAAGCTTCATTGGCTGATATTTATGATTTTGCATTAAGGCCATCTGATAAGAAAAAACTTAAGCTTAAGAAAAAAGTTGTAATGGAAGCATTCACAAACTCAGTTTCTTTGGGTAATCCGTCATTAAGAGATTTTAAGTTTTATAACGGTAGTATTGTAAACTCCACAAATTTTGTAGAATATCTTTTTTCTAATCCGAGCGATAGAAAAAAATTAGAAGTTAAATTTAATGGAGAAAAGCCTGTACCACCTTGCAATGGAAAACCAATAAATCCTGAACATGGTGCAGTTGTAATTGAGTATAGAGAGTTTGATTCAGGCGATCATACATTAGCGCGTACCCTTAGTTCTTTAAAAAAAGAGAGGGCGCAATACCTAAAACTCTACACAGCAAAACGCACTTCATCTGCTGTACAAGAAGTTGGTTTTGCAGGAAAACATCCACAGCAGCAACAAAAATCGCAACGGGAAATAAAAGCTCTACAACAAGAACTGCAAAATCAAGAAGAAGGTTTGAAATACCTGGAAGAACTGCAACGGCAAACAACATTGCTACAACAAGAGCTGCAAGAAAAATGGCAAGATTCTGCATATTTGCTAAAATTTCAAGAACAATTAGCAGTTATAGAAAAAAAATTGCAGCAAGGAGGTGGCTTGGCTTATAACCACAAGCCTCAACCTCAAGGTAAGAAAGCATCAGATGTTCGAAAACCTTATGTAGAACCAAATAAAGAACATCAAGCAGCTGGAGGAGATTTAGCACAACCTAATAATCAAGTTATGATTTATGGTAATACAGACACTCATAGTACGCGACATCTTCAAAATTCTACTAACAGCAGCAAGAAGAGAAAAATTTCCAGTACAGATGGAGTAAAGAAAGAAATAAGCCATGAAGATATAAAAAAAATTCCCGGGTTTTCTGAGTTAAATATCCTTGGTGTAGAAATGGTAACTATAATTTCCATAGTAGGAAATACAAGAAGTAGCATAGATACTTATAGTAGAGTAGTAAAAATATTGTTCAAATATAAGGATAAATTATTTGGTCCAACAGGTATTATTGGAGAAAATGAAGGTCAAATTACAGTAACAAAATTTTCTGGTGGCTTCTGCGCATCTGGTTTTAAATTATCTGAACTATCAAATTACATAAATCAACAATATAAGAAAAAGAATTCTCAAAGTAGAGCTATTGGTAGGCAACCAGATAGTTCAACTGCTGAAGCTAGCTCAGCAAAATCAGGGGGCGGTTATAGCCGAGCGCATCAATTGGACGAATCACCAATAAAGCGAGTGAAAGCAAGTACGATAACAATATCTAATCCGGCGCGTCCCGCCCACGCATACAAAGCAAAAGAATCTAAATGGTAAATGGTGTTTTAGATTAAGTTAGAAGGGTGCAAATTATGGTGTATTACCAATTTTTGCGGATAGGCTTGCATTTATAAAATCATCTAAATCGCCATTTAGAACGGCCATTGTATTTCCTGATTCGAATCCAGTTCTTAAATCTTTTATTAATTGATAGGGATGTAATACGTAAGATCGTATTTGATGCCCCCAGCCAATTTCAGTTTTGTTTTCATTAGAAGCATTCTTTGCCTCTTCTTGTTTTTGTAACTCAGCTTCATATAAACGAGATCTTAGCATCTTATAGGCTTCAGCACGATTTCTATGTTGAGAACGACTATTTTGACATTGCACAACGATTTTTGTAGGTAAGTGAGTAATTCTGATAGCGCTATCTGTTTTATTGATATGTTGTCCTCCGGCTCCTGAAGCACGAAAAGTATCTATACGCAAATCTTTTTCATCAATTTCAATTTCGATATTTTCATCTACTTCAGGATAAACCCATACACTGGCAAATGACGTATGTCTTCTGGCAGAGCTATCAAAGGGAGATATACGAACTAATCTATGAACACCACTTTCTGTTTTTGACCAGCCATATGAGTTGTAACCTGATATTTTTATTGTTACAGACTTTAATCCAGCCTCTTCACCAGGATTTTCATCAATGATTTCAGTTTTAAAATTATGGGTATCTGCCCATCTTAAATACATACGTAGTAACATTTGCGCCCAGTCCTGAGATTCCGTGCCTCCAGCACCAGCATTAATTTCCATAAAGCAATCATTAGAATCTGCTTCACCGGAAAATAAACACTCTATAATTTGCTTAGATAATTTCTTTTGAATGCTTAAAATTCCAGATTCGGCATCGTTTATACAAAGCTCATCACCCTCACTTTCACCAAGTTCGAAAAGACATATATTGTCATTAAGCTCTTGTTCGATGTTTTTATAATTATCTAACGATGTTTGCAATGAATTGCGTTCTTTTAGTAAATTGCTTGCACGATCATTATCATTCCATAGATTAGGATCTTCACACAAACTATTTAACTCTTTTAAACGAATTTCCAAGTTATCAAGGTCAAAGAGACCTCCGCATAAGTGCTAGATTATGTAATATATTGTTAATTATTTCTTGTAGTGCAGTTTTCATATCTAGTACACTCCTTCAGAATTAAACTCATTTGATAATTCATTTGATATTGAGTCACCATTATCATTAGTAGAGGAATAGTTGTTTTCTGAACTTGATGTTGGTTCGGTACCGGCTCTAAAAGCTTCATAAATTATATTGCTTTTTAAGGTAGAAGGCGATGCTAGTAAACCTGTTTTAAGATCTATTTTGACTAATTTTACTCCGGATGGACGTCTAAATGGTATATCCGGCTTATCCTGCAAAGCTTTTTCCATAAAGTCTTTCCATATAGGAAGAGCTGCAGATGCGCCAGTTTCTTTTTTACCAAGGCTTCTTGGGTTGTCGAAACCAACATACACTCCTACTGCGAGATCTGCGCTAAATCCAACAAACCAGGCATCAAAACTATCATTGGTTGTTCCTGTTTTTCCAGCCAATATTTTTCCAATAGATTGAGCGCTGACACCAGTTCCTCTTTGCACTACTCCTTCTAGTATTGAAACTATTTGAAATGTAGCAATTGGATCCGAAATCTGCATTCTGTTATCAATTATGTCAGGGGGAGTAATATCATTTACAGGAATTTCTTCATTTCCTTCATTTTGTACTATTATACATTTAGTACAATCCCTATTATCTCTTTTATAAATAGTTTTACCATTTCTATCTTGAATGCGCTCGATAAGTGACGGAGTTATTCTTTTACCTCCATTTACTAACATTGCATAAGCGTTGGTTAGTTTTACTAAAGTTGTTTCATCAGATCCAAGTACTACCGCATAATTTCTATCAGGATTGTTATAGATATCAAAAGTTTCTGCGGTTTTAACAATTTTATCAATACCTAATTCTTGAGCAAGCCTTACCGTCATTACGTTTCTAGATTCTTCAACGCCAACACGCAAGGTAGTAGGACCATAAAATTTACCTGAATAATTCTGTGGTTTCCAGCTAGGAAGATTATGTCCGCGGTTCAAAGAAATTTCTTCATCAATAATTATGGAATTAGGATTAAAACCGTTTTCAAGAGCCGCCATATATACAAAAGGCTTAAAAGCTGATCCGGGTTGTCTTTGAGCTTGTATAGCTCTATTAAACTGACTTCCGCCATAATAATATCCTCCAACCATTGCCAGAACTTTTCCAGTGTGTGGATCTAATGCAACTATTGAACCGTTGACTTGAGGTATTTGCTCTAAAAAGTAATTTTCGCCTTTTGAATCATTAATTAATCTTACAGCTATGACGTCCCCTTTTGATAATACATCGGAAGGTTTTTTTATTTCGCTACCTTGCCTGTCTTCGTTGATATATTTTTTTGCCCATTTGAGATTTTCTAACGGTATTACCCCTTTTTTATTATCATCTAAAGCAATAGTTGCTTCCTTATTGTTAATTCCAGTAACTACGGCTATTTCCCATTCATCTAATAATGCTTCCGGCTTTATTTTGACTAATTCCTCAAGGTAATTATCAATGTTATTAATTTTAGCAATTGGTCCTCTATAACCATGTTTTTTATCATATGACAATAAACCTTTCCTTAACGCTTCTTGAGCATAGTTTTGTAATTGAGGTATTAATGTTGTCCTTACGGCAAGACCATCTTCATAAACACTTTTTTCTCCGTATAATTGAGCTACTTCCTGACGAACTGTTTCCGAAAAGAAATCAGAATTGCCAGCTATTTCAGAATCAGCCCGTTGTGCTGTTACTATAGGCGTTTTAATAGCTTCTGCTGCCGCCTCTTTTGTTATGAAGCCATCACTATACATGCGACTAATTACCCAGTTGCGTCTGGCTATAGCTTTTTCCGGAAATCTATCAGGATCAAGAGTGCTAGGAGATTTAGGTAGAGATGCGAGCATCGCAACTTCCTCTATTGTGAGCTCATCTATTGATTTATTAAAATAATTTAATGCCGCCGCCGCAACGCCGTAAGACCTGTTGCCTAAATATATTTCATTAAGATACAATTCCATTATCTTATCTTTAGAAAATGCCTGAGTAATTCTGAATGCTAAAATAGCTTCTTTAATTTTACGATCTAAAGATTGTTCTTTAGTTAAAAGGAAATTTTTTACAACTTGTTGTGTAATTGTAGATCCTCCAACAAGTGGCTTATTACTTCCGGCATTTGATATATTTACTGCCGCAGCTCGTACTATGCTGAAAATGTCAATTCCCGGATGGTTGTAAAAATTCTTATCTTCAGCAGACATGAATGCATGAATTAACTTTTTGGGAATGGCGTTTATGGGAATAAAAATACGGTGTTCTGTTGCATATTCTTCCATTATTCTGCCATCGGCTGCGTATAATCTTGTTACTGTAGGAGGGGTGTATTGTTCTAGCTGTGAATATACAGGTAAGTTTTTACCATAATGATATACTAAATATAAAATCCCGATGCTGCCTGTTAATACAATTATAAATAAGACAGAAAACAAGCTATTTAAGAATGAAACTAATTTTGATAAAGTCATATTTATTCTTAATTATTATTTTTCAGTTGCATGATAATCTTTGAAATGACTATCTATAGCTTTTACTATAGCTTGCGACAACTTATTTTTATAATTTTTTGAGCTTAATAATCTTTCTTCCTTTTTATTGGTTATATAGCCTAGTTCTACCAAAACTGCTGGGATATCAGCTCCCGTTAATACCTTAAAACCTGCAAATCTATGTGGATTACCAAGTATTTTTACCTCTCCTTGTGCATTCTGTATTAAATTTTCGGCAAATTTTGCTGAAATATTCTGAGTTTCTCTTTGTGTCATTGCTATTAAGATAGTGGACAGGTCGTTGGGATTGTTTTCTAAATCTATGCCGTTTATTAAACCTTCTTTATTTTCCTTTTTAGCAAGTGCTTCCGCTTCTTTATCTGAGGCGTGTTCAGACAGGGTGTAAATTGATAAGCCGCTGATATTTCTGTTATTATGGGAGTTTGCGTGTAAAGATATGAATAAATCGCCTTTGACTTTTCTTGCAATATTTACCCTTTCATGTAATTTTAAATATATATCGGACGATCTGGTCATATAAACTTTATATTTTCCTGTTTCCAGTAATAACTTCTCAAGTGTTTTAGCGTAACTTAAAGTTAGATCTTTTTCTTGCGTGTTCTTATATCCTATTGCTCCAGGATCATGTCCGCCGTGCCCTGCGTCTATAACTATTAATGGTTTATCACTCACCCTCAACTTAGGTTGCGGAATGCTTGCGCTTAGTCCTTCCTTAGTAACTGGAGTAGGGTATTTAGGGTTTTTATCGGAACCGTTCTTAGGAATTATATCTATAACTAGTCTGTAATCATCATGAGCATCCGATGCTAAAATAAAATGTTTCTTGATTACTATTTCTTGCTTTGTGTCTAATACTATTCTAACTGGCGTTGATGATCTGGAATAGCGTATTTCTTTTATTAAATGAGTTTCGTTTTTTAGAGGGGCATAATCTGGCCAGATTGTATTTTCCAGATCTATAACAACACGAAACGGATCATTTAATGTAAATATTTTATAATCAGGCTTGTTTTTTAGTTCTATTACAAATCTACTATAATCTCCGTTATCGGAAGTTCTGAAGCTGGTTATAATATTTTCCGCATAAGATGCGGATGAAAATATTGTAAGATAAAAAATAACAATAAAAATTTTCATATCATAACAAAAT
>JBIKME010000065.1:0-6428 GCA_044359415.1 Rickettsiales bacterium
TCATGGGTTTTTAGGAGACTTTGGAAGCTGTAAAGTCACGCGCAATAAGCCCGAAACCCCACTGTTGCTGGGCTATAGAGGGCGGTTCTTTTTGGTGGATATTATTTTTTAAACTGTGAATGGCTGGGGTGGTAGGATTCGAACCTACGCATGCCGGGATCAAAACCCGGTGCCTTACCGCTTGGCGACACCCCAATATTATATCATTAAGTAAGTTAAAAAACTTAATAAGGTAGTTTTATATAATTTTCAACCCATTTTGTAAAATCACTGTCAGATTCTTTAGTTTTTATTGAAAAAACACACGGGCAATCATAAGAGTGAATAGATTTTACATGTTTTATTATAGATTTTACACAGGATTTAACTGTTTTCGCAATTATAACTACTTCTGTTTTTTCAATAATTTTTCCTTCCCACTCATATACTGATGTTATATTCTCGAAAATATTGCTACAAGCAATAAGTTTTTCTGCTAATAAAGAGCGAGTTATTTCGATAGCTTCTTTTTTGGAAGATGTTGTTATGTATATAATGTGCATTTTAATATATTCTATATAAGTAAAAATATAATAACTGTAATTAATAGATTATGAAACAACAAATTAAAAAAGTAACTATATTTGGAAATGATAATCAACCTGTGGATGTAGTTCTAAGAGTTGCTCCTCGTGCAAAAAATATGAGCATAAAAATTACAGCTCATAAAGGTGTAGAAGTTGTGGTTCCTAAGGGTGTGACATATAAGGGTGCTTTAATGTTTTTGTATAAACAAAAACAATGGGTCATAGATAAAAGGCGGCATGTGAAACTAAAACCTAAGTCCGTTCTGCAAGCGGGAAGCGAGGTTCCGATTTTTGATAAAAAATATACTATCGTTTACAGCGGTAATATAAGAGGCATTACTACAATGCTAGATAACAAGATAGTTGTAAGCGGTGAGGAAAGGACGTTATCTAAAAAAGTAGAAGAGTTTTTGCAAAAGTTGGCAAAACAGGAGATTGTAAAAAGAGCTAAACTTCACGCCGATAAATTAAATGTTGAATATAATAGGATAACCGTGCGTGATACTAGTAGTCGTTGGGGGAGCTGTTCATCTAAAAAGAATTTATCATTTTCCTGGCGTTTAATTATGGCGCCCGAACAGGTTCTGGAATATGTCGTAGCTCATGAAATAGCTCATTTAAAAGAGATGAACCATAGTAATAACTTCTGGTTATTGGTAGAGAGTATTTTTCCAAATTACCGCTCTACCAAAAATTGGTTAAAAGAAAATGGAACCGGTTTACATAGCTATAGTGCATAATAAATTGTATATATTGATAATATACATTGCTTTTTATACAAAAATATGTATTGTGCCTTTGCAAATCACCAAACATAAAAATATATGGTTTGCACATGTCTACTAGATTCCCTGAAGCCCTAACTTTTGATGACGTATTGTTAGTACCGGCTTACTCTGACATTTTGCCAGCAGATGTTGATACATCAACATATATCACAAAAGACATTAAGTTAGGAATTCCTTTGATGTCCTCTGCTATGGATACTGTGACCGAGTCCAGACTGGCGATAGCTATGGCACAAAATGGCGGCATAGGCTGTATTCATAAGAATTTGACTATTCAACAGCAGTCTGATGAAGTACGTAAGGTTAAAAAATTTGAATCAGGTATGGTGATAAATCCGGTTACGATAAATCCTGATGCAACATTAGCAAAAGCTATAGAAATAGCTGAAAAACATAATATATCTGGTATACCGGTTGTTGAAAAATCGGATGGAAAGCTAGTAGGCATGCTTAGTAATCGTGATGTAAGATTTGCATCTGATATGAAACAGAAAATTTCTGAATTGATGACCAAAGATAATTTGGTTACTGTAAAAGAGGGCGTTAGTCGAGAAGAAGCGAAAAAATTATTACATAAGAATCGTATAGAGAAATTATTAGTAGTAGATGATAATTACAGATGTGTTGGCCTTATCACTGTAAATGATATAGAAAAATCTGAAAAATTTCCCAATTCTTGTAGAGATGATATGGGACGCCTGCGGGTTGCAGCTGCTGTAGGCACTGGAGCTGATTCGATAGAAAGAGCAAAAGCATTGATAGATGCCGGAGTTGATTTGATTGTTGTTGATACTGCTCACGGACATTCGCAAGGTGTTTTGGATACGGTTGTAAAAATAAAGCAGCTTGCAGGAAAATTTGGTATAGTTGGCGGTAATATTGCTACTGCAGATGCGGCAAATGCATTAATAAAAGCAGGTGTAGACGCGGTAAAAGT
Source organism: Rickettsiales bacterium (assembly GCA_044359415.1). Classification (GTDB taxonomy): domain Bacteria; phylum Pseudomonadota; class Alphaproteobacteria; order Rickettsiales; family UBA6187; genus 1-14-0-20-39-49. Next base: position 2,292 of record JBIKME010000065.1, read on the forward strand.
TGGTATTGGTCCAGGATCTATCTGTACTACAAGGATTGTAGCCGGTGTCGGCGTGCCTCAGCTGTCCGCAGTTATTGATGTTGTGGAGGTTTGTAAAAAAAGGAATATAAAAGTTATAGCAGATGGAGGTATAAAATTCTCTGGTGATTTAGCAAAAGCTATGGCAGCAGGAGCTGATTGCGCGATGGTAGGATCTTTGCTGGCAGGAACGGAGGAGTCTCCAGGTGAAGTTGTATTATACCAAGGTCGTTCATATAAATGTTATAGAGGTATGGGATCTGTAGGCGCTATGGCGCGTGGTTCGGCTGATCGCTATTTTCAACAAGAAGTTAAAGAATCTATAAAGCTAGTGCCAGAAGGGGTAGAAGGACTCGTGCCGTTTAAAGGACCTTTGTGGGGCGTTATACATCAGCTTGTAGGAGGGTTGAGAGCTGCAATGGGATATACAGGAAATAAAACCATATCTCAGATGGGTAGTAATTGTAATTTTGTTAAAATTACAAGTGCCGGATTAAAAGAGAGTCACGCTCATGATATAACCATAACACGTGAAGCTCCAAATTATGCTAATAATGATTAGAAAAATATATTATATATTTTCTTGCTTAGGAGACGTGATATATGTTACCATACCGAGGCTTTTAGCAATTTTATTATAGTTATTTAATACTGCTTAATTATTTTAACAAGGTTAATTTGTGACTATTGAGAAAATAAGACAATTCTTATTAGGATATTTAAAAGCTGTTTTTTTGGTTAAACAAGAAGCCTTTTCTTTTGTTAGAGGTAAGCTTTGTCCGAAAAAAATAGTCATAATATCAGATAGTGGAATAGTAAATATTCCTATAAGTTTTGGCCTGCAGTGTTCTTTTGCTGCGGTAATAGTTTTTTTTATGTTGTGGGTTTCTTATTCCACAAGTAAGTATTTTTCTTATTATAATATACTTAATAAAAAAGATTATGAGATATGGGAAACCAGCATTACTAATGAAGATCTCCAGTACCAGGTTTCAGATCTTTATAGAAATCTTGCAGATGTAAAAGAGTATTTTGAGAATGTAAAAGGTTATGATCAGCTATCGAGCAAGGAATTGTTGAGTAAGGATGATGAGATGCTTAGTTTTGCTGGAGCTAACGCCCTTTCCCATCATTCAGGAGAGGAAGTGCAGGGTCTATTTACAAATATTCGTGACAAAGTAATAGAAAGAATCAGCAATCTGGAATCCATTATATCAATGACAGGTATAGAAGTTGAAGAAATGGTTTCTAATAATGAATTTTTAAAAGAAAAAATATTGAGTAAACGTTCCTCTGGTGAATATAGTAATCAAGGAGGAGCGTTTATTCCTGATAAGGATAACGAATTTACTCAAGAAGTGGGATATTTATTACAGTTAGAGAATGTTATTCATAATTTTCCAATCGCTTCTCCGATGAAGCGTTTTTGGGTTTCCAGCAGATATGGAAGAAGAGTCGATCCTTTACGTAAGCGCGTTGCTATGCATGAAGGAATTGATCTTGTAGGGCCTAAAAATTCAAAAATATACAGCTCTGCTCCCGGCATTGTAATTAAGGCCGGTAGAAGCGGCGCGTACGGTAATATGGTTGAAATTGATCATGGATTTGGTGTTACTACTTTATACGGACATTTAAGTAATGTGTTAGTAAGAAGTGGGCAACAGATAAACAGAGGAGAAGTAATTGGTATTCAAGGAACTTCAGGAAGAAGTACCGGAGATCATTTACATTACGAAGTTAGGTATAACGATGAAACAAGAGATCCAAAAAATTTTATAAAGGCAGGGAAATATGTTTTCTAAACAAAAAATATCAGAAGATAGAACTTTAACAGTTTCAAATACTGTTAGCAAACAGGAAAATAAACATGGTGTACCATCAATAATAGCGCCTGATTTGCAGATCATAGGTAATTTATTTTGCAGTAGCGGTTTTATTGAAATAGAAGGAAAAATAGAAGGTAACGTTACTTGTACAAATGTTACTATAAGAAGAAGCGGTTCTGTTAAAGGAGATGTTACTGCTGATAAAATTCATGTTGATGGTGAAATTAACGGATTGGTAAAGGGTATTGATATAACCATATCAGATGGCGGCAGGGTTACCGGAGTTATTATGTATGAGTCCTTATCTGTCAGTAGTGGTGCCTACATAGATGGTCAATGTAAAAGTTCTGAGTCTGTGCATAGAGGTAATGTACAAGCAATAAATATTCATCAAGAAAATATTGATAAAGTATCAGATGCTACTGTTTAATACAAAATTGTAGGTAAAAAATTATTAAAAAACCTCTTGAGTTAATCAGGAGGTTTTTTTTGTTTCTTATAATTTTTATATATACTATAATGCCTAATGTTTTTCTTAAGACGATAAAAATGTATTTAAATGGGAAATAACGAAGGTAAATAATGACAGGTAGAAGTGCAAAATTATCTATTGATAATATAAATAAAGAGATGGAGTTTCCTCTTTTAGAAGGAACGGAAGGTCCGAGTGTTGTTGATATATCGGCATTGTATAAAGATTCCGGTTATTTTACTTTTGATCCCGGCTTTATGTCTACAGCTTCCTGTGAATCAAAAATAACCTATATAGACGGGCAGAACGCTATTCTTAGATATAGGGGCTATGACATTGCGGATTTGGCATCTGAAAGCACTTATATAGAGGTGGCCTATCTTTTGTTATATGGTGAGTTACCAAATAAAGCACAATTTGCAAAATTTGATCTTGATATTAAGAAGCATACTTTAGTTCACGAGCAGTTGCAGTTTTTATATCGTGGGTATCCTCGTCATTCTCACCCGATGGCTATTTTGTCAGGAGCCTTTTCTTCTTTATCTGCGTTTTATCATGATTCTATAGATATTCATGATCCTGTTCAAAGAGAAATAGCTGCTCATAGAATGATAGCTAAAATACCCACATTAGCTGCTATGGCCTATAAATATTCAATTGGTCAGCCTTTTGTGTATCCTCGTAACGATTTAGATTTTTCTGCTAATTTCCTGCATATGTTTTTTTCCGTCCCGTCTGAAGAATACCAGGTAAATGAAGTTTTGGCAAAAGCGTTAGATATGATTTTTGTATTACACGCAGATCACGAGCAGAATGCTTCTACCTCTACAGTCAGATTAGCTGGTTCATCAGGAGCAAATCCATTTGCTTGTATTAGTGCCGGCATAGCTTCATTATGGGGGCCTGCACACGGCGGAGCAAACGAAGAAGTTATTAAAATGCTACTAAAAATCGGTGATGTAAAAAATATACCCGATTATATAAATAAGGTTAAAGATAAGAAAAATTCCTTTAGATTAATGGGTTTTGGTCATAGAGTTTATAAAAACTATGATCCTAGAGCATCTGTGCTAAGAAAGGCATGCCATCAGGTCTTAAAGGAATTAAATATAACAGACAATCCGATGCTGGAGATTGCTCTTAAACTTGAGGAAATTGCTTTAACAGATGATTATTTTATCGAGAGAAAGCTGTATCCTAATGTTGATTTTTATTCCGGTATTATATACAAGGCCATGGGAATACCATCTTCAATGTTTACGGTGATGTTTGCGATAGCAAGGGTTTCAGGATGGGTTGCGCAGTGGAAAGAAATGGTTGAGGATCCATCGCAGAAAATTGGTCGTCCTAGGCAGTTATATACCGGATCTAAGCAAAGAAAATATGTTCCTGTGGGAAAAAGAAGTTAATTAGGAGATAATCCGGTTGGATAGAAAATTTTTTGGAACTGATGGAATAAGAGATACTTCCAATATTGGGCGCATGACACCGGAAATTGCTCTTAAAGTCGGTAAAGCGGCAGGGTCTTATTTTATTGATGGTGATCATAGGCACAAAGTGGTAATCGGAAAAGATACGCGTCTTTCTGGCTACATGATTGAACCTGCGCTCACTGCCGGATTTATTTCTGCCGGAATGGATGTTGTATTAGTAGGGCCAATGCCAACGCCTGCTATTGCAATGCTCACCAGATCACTTAGAGCAGATTTGGGTGTAGTGATTTCAGCATCACATAATCCATTTCATGATAATGGAATAAAATTATTCGACAAGATCGGATTGAAGTTATCGGATGAGGTTGAGGCTGAAATTGAAAAGCGC
>JBIKME010000096.1:0-4970 GCA_044359415.1 Rickettsiales bacterium
AATAAAATATTATTTTACTGATTATTAACTACTAAGTGGTGGAGGGAATAGGATTTGAACCTATGTACGCTCGCGCGGGCAGATTTACAGTCTGCTGCCATTAACCACTCGGCCACCCCTCCTCCGAATCATATCTGATTTCAGAAATAATAGGAGCGTCTATTTAATAGATCAGTACTAATATGTCAATTAGATATATAATAGATATAAAAAAAATATATACTTATATACTACCTTAATTTTTATTTACATTATTAATGATATAAAATAGTTTTATTTGTTACAAATTAAACTATAGCTTACACTATTAACTTTAAAATAGTTTTAAATTACTAACGGTTGTAGAATGTCAAATAACGTAATCATATACGGTCATCACGCTGCAATTGCGGCTTTAAACAATCCGCAAAGAAAAGTTCACAGGATATATATCACTGAGCGTAACCTGGATAAATTCAACCTAGATACACATCGATCAAAAATCAAAGTGGTTGATATCAAACAATTTGATAGTTTTTTACCAGAAAATTCTGTTCATCAAGGAATAGCGGTTGAAGTTTCAACTAAAAATTTTGTAGATCTAAATACACTTGTAAACGAAAAATTACTAATTGCTTTAGATCAGCTAACAGATCCACAAAATATAGGCGCAATAATTAGATCATGCGCAGCATTTGAAGTCAGCGGCATAATATTTCCTAAAGATAACGCCCCTACCGAATCAGGTGCCTTGGCAAAGGCCGCTTCCGGAACATTAGAAAATATATCATTATGTAAAGTTACTAATTTAAGTCGCAGCCTGAACGATCTTAAAAAGAAGGGATATTGGATTGTAGGACTTGATGGGCATAGCTCAACTAAAATAACACAATTCAACCAAACAGATAAAACCGTATTTGTGATGGGAGCCGAGGGCAAGGGATTACGTAATCTTACAAAAAAATCCTGCGATATACTAGTTAGTCTACCTATAAGCAACAATGTTGAAAGCTTAAATGTCTCTATTGCGGCAGCTATATGTCTTTACGAATTTACAAAAAAAAATTATGCTTAACTCTCTTTCCAGCTATATTAATACATTATCTGAAAACAGCGTCATTAATATTATATATACGCTAATATTAATGGCGCTATTAAGCGGGGGCTTAATTTTCCATATACGACACAACCGGACTAAAACATTAAAGCACCTGGCTATTTGGGGGTTACTGATTTGCTTGCTGATATTATTATATAGTTACCGATATGATTATTATAATTTTAAGGAAAGATTTTTAGGTGAATTATTACCCAACCGCCCTACTACGCAAAAAGACGGCTCTATCACTCTTCGCTTAAGTCAAGATGGTCACTATTATATAAATATATATATAAATAATCAAAAAATCAGATTTATGATTGATACCGGCGCCAGTGATATTGTGCTATCCAAACAGGATGCAAAAAAACTAGGATTAAATACAAGTAGTTTAAAATATTCAAAGCCATATAATACAGCCAACGGAATTTCTTATGGAGCAGCTATAACATTAAACCAAATTAACATAGCAGAGTTTACATTAAAAAACATCCCTGCATCCGTAAACAGCGGTAAAATGGAAAATTCTCTTTTAGGTATGAGTTTTTTAAATCAGTTAAGTGGGTATAGTGTAAAAGACAACATACTAACACTATATCCATAAATAATGATTCTACATTGATAAACTATCTTTGTCTTTTTACATTGAATTATAGGCGCCGGAGATATATTAGAGTATACAGATAGAATATTAACATAGATCTTTTATTTATGGTTTTAGACAATGAATTTCTCAGACAGTGATTTCAGAAGAGCAATGGGTATATTTCCCAGCGGAATAACAGTAGTTACCTTAAAAGATACAGAGAATAATTATAAAGCCATGACTGTAAATTCATTTGCGTCAGTGTCACTATCACCACCTCTTATACTTTTTAGCATCAATAAAGATTCACAGAATTACGATGATTTTGCTAATAGCAAAAATTATAACATTAATTTTTTGTCAGAACATCAAAAAACTATCTCACATTTATTTTCCAAACCATCGGCATTAAATTGGAATGAAATAGATTATACAATAGCCGATAACTTTTGCCCTATAATAAAAAACTGCATCTCCTATATACAATGCGTGCCTGAACATATATACGCCGGAGGAGATCATTCTATAATAGTATGCATGGTTAATAAAATAGAAATATTATCAGATGAAAAGCCACTGATTTTCTACAAAGGAAAATATAATATTATCGGAGAAGAATTATGAAGATAGGAATAGTTGGCTGCACAGGGCGCATGGGAAAGGCTCTTATAGAAGAGATAATTTTAAATAAAAACTGTATGTTATCGGGAGGAGTCGTCCGAGCAAATAGTGATTTCATAGGTTTTGATATCGGAAAAATAGCAGGTATGGATAAAATTGGCATTACCGCTTGCGATAACTTAGATCAATTATTTGCAAATAGCGATGCTGTTATCGATTTTTCAACCCCGGATACAAGCCTAGTTTGCGCTGAAATAGCTGCTAATAAAGGTAAGTCATTAGTTATCGGTACAACAGGTTTTAGCGATCAAGAGACCAATAAATTAAAAGATTATGCTCAGAAATGTACAATAGTATTTTCTGGAAATATGAGCATAGGTATCAATATTTTATCGTATATTGTTGAACAGGTATCTTCTATCTTAGATGATTCATTTGATATTGAAATTATAGAATCACATCATTCTCGTAAAACAGACGCGCCATCAGGCACGGCTTTAATGCTTGGCCAAGCGGCAGCTAACGGTCGCAAAGTGTTGTTAAAAGATGTAGCCTGCAAAACAAGAGATGGATTCATCGGAGCCCGCCCAAGAGGTGAAATTGGCTTTTCGACTATTCGCGCAGGTGATATTATCGGAGAGCATACGGTAATGCTTGCAGGCGACGGAGAACGATTAGAGTTTTCGCACAAGGCATCAAGCAGAAAAATCTTTGCTAAAGGAGCAGTGCGAGCTGCCTTATGGACAAATTGCAAACAGAACGGCTTTTACTCAATGAAAGACGTTCTGAATACAAATTAGTTTTTTAAGCTTTTCGCCTTAAAAAAGCTGGTATATCCATTAAATCTTCCTCTTCTTTATCTACGGAAGAACTATTTTTAACTACCTGTGGAATAGCGGTAGTTATTACATCTTCTTTGTCCTCCACCCCTCCGGTAGCATGAAGGCCCCTTGCCGCTTTAGCCATCCTGCTAAATATCCCACCGTATTTTATAGGATTAGCAGCTTTTTCCCTATAATCAGAAAAGTTATCATCTTTATCAAAATTATTCGCTCCGTAATCAGCTGGTTGTCTTGGCGCCGTAGCTACAAATAAACCACTATCTTCAAAATCTTCTTCATCTTTATCTTGCTTTTCCGATCCTAGTTTTTCTTGATATTCTTCATTTAATTTTTTTATTGCAGCATAATATTCCTCATCAACGTTAGAAGGTGTGTTACCTGCCTTAACGTCTTCATTTGCTACAAATGGATTTTGCATCTGAGATTGTTCAACGGCTAAGCTATCGGTAAAATCATCAGACTCCAAAACTGCTTCTGTAGAAAAATCTGGTACGCTATCCTCTAATTCCTCAGATGATTCGTTATCATTTTGTTCAACATTTTCAAAGGCATTAGCGTCAACCCCAGAAAAAACATTACTGTTTTGAGCAGTAACATTATTTATTTGCTGATTATTTGTTTGCTGAGCGTCGATTCCTGTAGCCACGACCGAAACTCTTATCTTACCCTCCAGTTCTTCATTAAAAGTAGAACCGAATATAATATTAGCGGAAGCGTCAACTTCCTCTCTTACTCTGTTTGCAGCTTCATCTACTTCAAATAAAGTCATATCAGGACCGCCGGTAATGTTAATTAAAACTCCCCTTGCTCCTTTCATAGAAATATTATCTAGTAAAGGATTCGATATTGCGGCTTCCGCTGCGTCTTTAGCTCTTCTTTCGCCCGAAGCCTCACCAGTTCCCATCATTGCCTTACCCATTTCACTCATAACAGCCTTAACATCAGCAAAATCCAAGTTAATTAAGCCCGGCATTACCATCAGATCCGTAACTCCTCTAACACCACGATGCAATACATCATCAGCTAATTTAAAAGCATCGGCAAAAGTAGTTTTCTCATTTGCGATTCTAAATAAATTTTGATTAGGAATTACAATAAGGGTATCCACATGTTTTTGTAACTCTTTCAAGCCTTCTTCAGCTATTTTCATCCTTCTTGGACCTTCAAAATGAAACGGCTTAGTTACCACGCCAACAGTTAAAATACCCAGCTCTCTAGCTGCCCTGGCTATCACAGGAGCTGCTCCAGTACCTGTTCCACCACCCATTCCGGCAGTAATAAACACCATATGGCTTCCGGATAAATGCTCTACTATTTCATCCATAGCCTCCTCAGCAGCGGCAGCACCAACAGCAGGAAGAGCACCGGCGCCCAATCCTTGAGTGGTGTGCTGACCAAGTTGAATACGTTTTTGGCAAACTGAATTTCCTAACGCCTGAGCATCGGTGTTTGCAATAACAAAATTAACACCATCTAAGCCCTTCGTCATATTATTAGTAGCATTTCCACCCGCACCACCAACGCCAAATACTGTTATTTCAGGCATCATTATTGTATTTTGAGGTAGATGTATATTTAAGCTCATTGTGAATACTCCGTCATTTTATATCACAGGTGAAAATATTTAAAAAACCAGGATTCTAAATACCACATATTTTAAACATATATTCAAAATAAATACAATATTTATTTTGAATATATGTTATTCATAACTATATATAGTGTAACTTAAAATGGAAAATTTGATAGAGTAAGTATTTTACTACAAAATCATTGTATAAAAATTTTAATCAGCGCATCTAAAGATTTTTGTTATGCGGAATATTATATTCCAACATTTTAC
>JBIKME010000066.1:0-6334 GCA_044359415.1 Rickettsiales bacterium
AACTACAAATCTAATATTGCCTCTAATCATAAAATCACAAACTATCAAAAAGATTCCAGTGACACAGATTCCAGTAACACAGATTCCGGTGACAAACTCGGGGTCGGTAAAAGAATATTTCATATCAAATTCGGTTATGGCGTAATTCTGAAAAAAGAGGGTAATCAATTAGAAATATCCTTTAAAAAGGCTGGGATTAAAAAGGTTATTGATCAATATGTACAAGAGGCCTAAAAACAGGCACTATAAAAAAATCGTGACATAATTAACGAATCTTCCATTTTGTAGTGCCATTAGAAAAAATAATGCTCGGTAATGTATTAAAATCTAAGGATTTATTTTTTAGCGTGTTAAAGATGGGTTAAAATAAGATTCGGCCAGATACGCCTTGTACGTCCGTTGTCATCCAGAAATGGGTTGGTAATGTTAATTACAACTATTTTTCAACGATTTTATCAAAGCTATTTTGTTTCATCGTATCGATATGTTTTAGCGAGACTTCGAGATAAATCAGCTTGATTGCTGATTTTTTCCGCCTTTGACAATACAACTTGATTTGTAATAGGTAGTTTATTTTTTAATATCATAAGGCCGCATAGCAACTCTATTATAAATCATCTCTTTCGTCTATATGGGTTTGTTCATAATTTTCATGACGCTCTTGAGCTTCAATAGTCAAGGTAGCAATAGGGCGGGCTTCTAGTCGCTTTATACCGATTTCCTCATCGGTTTCCTCGCAATAACCATAAGAACCTTTATCAATACGTATAAGGGCTGCTTCAATTTTATCAATTAATTTGCGATATCTATCACGCGTTCTAAGCTCTATAGATGTTTCTGTTTCTACAGAGGCTCTATCATTTATATCAGGTTCATGCCAGTTTTCTTCTCTTAAGTGATCTAATGTATTCCTAGATTCAGTCAGCAGCTCTTCCTTCCAGGAAAGAAGTTTTTGTCTAAAATATTCCAATTGAAAAGGATTCATATATTCATCTTTTTCCGACAATTTATATCCTTCTGGCAGAACAACCCTCTCTGTTATCTTTACTTGCTTTTCCGCTCCCATTAATTATCCTTTTAATAAATTACATCCCATAACATAAAGATTATTATACACCCTTATATCATTATTACAAAGAAATATTAGCTTTATTTATATAATATTATAAGGTAAAAGCAGATCATAAAATATTATAAACCTTACTATAACGTAGCCATGACAATAATAACACGTTTTGCACCATCACCTACGGGATTAATTCACATTGGAAATGTTAGGACTGCATTATTATGCTATCTTATCGCCAAAAAAGCAGGCGGTAAATTCATGCTTAGACTCGATGATACCGATACAATCAGATCTAAAGAGAGCTACGCACAGGCCATACAAGATGATCTTAAGTGGCTCGGCCTTAATTGGGATATGATGGCAAGGCAATCAGAACGCTCGCACAGATATAATGACATAAAAGAAAAGTTAATTTCAGACGGCAGGCTTTATCCTTGCTACGAAACCTCTGAAGAACTGGATATGAAGCGCAAGATACTGATCAACCGGGGTCTTCCTCCCATTTACGATCGCAGCGCTCTGAATCTGACAAAAGAAAAGATAAGCGAGTTTGACAAACAAGGCATAAAACCTCACTGGCGTTTTAAACTAGATGAGAATGCAAGAATTTCCTGGGATGATCAAATTAAGGGCAATATTACCTTTGAAGCAAAAAATTTATCCGACCCTGTATTAATAAGAGCAAACGGCTCACCAACATATATGCTCCCTTCGGCTATTGATGATATGGATTTTGGAATTACTCACGTTGTAAGAGGAGAGGATCACGTTTCAAACACGGCGATTCAAATACAGCTATTTGAAGCGATGGGGTCGCACATCCCATCATTTGCACATAACGCACTGATGAAATCAAAAGAAGGCAAAATATCAAAAAGAGATGGTGGATATGACATACAATCCATAAGAACAGACAATATTGAGGTCATGACTGTTAATAGCTACCTGGCAAGACTTGGAACCTCTAATCCTATAGAGCCAGTTATAAATATGAATAAATTAATTGATAGCTTTGATATTACTATATTTACTAACAACTCCGCTATTTATGAATATACCGAGATTCAAAAACTAAATAGCAAAATACTACACATGCTCAGTTACGATATGGTAAAAGATCGCGATGAAATGAAAAATATTGACGAATATTTTTACAACGAAGTTAAAAGTAATTTAAACAAGTTGATAGACATAATTGAGTGGCAACAAATCTGCAAAAGTAAACTTACTCCCGTAATTGAAGATATAGATTTTATTAAGCAAACAATAACATTATTACCAACCGGCATATGGGATGAAAACACATGGGGTATATGGGTAGAAAAAATCAAAGCACTAACAGGCAGAAAAGGCAAGGATTTATTTATGCCGTTAAGATTAGCCCTGACAGCGCGCGCAAACGGTCCGGAACTTAAAGTTCTCTTGCCTCTTATAGGTAAAGATAGGGTTGTAGCTCGTTTAAGCGGTCAAACTGCTTAATTTAAAAAGCAAAATATCAGAGCCTGGTTCAAAATACGAGTTCAAAATACGAGTTCAAAGTCAAACAATTTAATATTTTATTAATATCCTTATATTAATATAGTAAATAGGAATTTAGATAATTGTAATAAAAATTGCCGATTACAGAGGCTAACCATGAAAGAAAAAACAGTAATCACTTATCTATTAATAATTGCCTGTCTTATACTGCCGTTTACAACAACAGCCAATGCCACAGCAAGCAAAGCTCAGAATTTCATTCAGGAAGTAAGCCAAGAAGCTATTTCATTAATTAAAAATAACAGCGATAATGAAATAATGAAAGAACAGCAGCTTTCAAAATTATTTGTAGAGTCCGTTGATACAAAATGGATTGCGCAGTTTGCTATGGGCAATCACTGGAAATCTGCATCGCAGGCTCAAAAAGAAGTATATATCAACTTACATAAAAAATTTCTAATTAATAGTTACGTTCCTAAATTTAGGAGTTATACAAATCAAAAAGTCGTATTTAAGAATTTTTACGAAGAGGGTAAGCTAGAATATCTAATAGAAACGGAAATTGTACATGGTGACGACAAACGTATAAGCGTTGACTACAGAGTAAGAAAAAATGCCGACGGACAATATAGAATATATGACGTTGTAGCCGAAGGAATAAGCCTCATCGGCACGCAACGTTCTGAATTTTCCTCTATAATATCTAAAAAAGGCGTTGATTATTTAATTAAAAAGTTAAAAGCTAAAATATATAGCTAAAACCAACACAAATAAAAATAGATAAAGATTTATATAATGCGCATACGCTCATTTTATTGTCACTAATTTTACTTGAACCTTTAAAATCACACTTTGAGCGTCAATCAATATTCAAGTAGCATATCTTTACTTACAACAGCATTATCAACTTCTAAAAACTGCGCATTAGAATTCAAACTATCAAACAAAGATACATCGGTTCCTGTCATCCAGACCTGCGCTTTCATATCTAATATTTCATTAAATAAGGATATACGCCTGCTTTCGTCTAAATGGGCAACAACCTCATCAAGTAATATAACAGGGGTAATAGATGTCCAGTAAGCTTTGGCTTTTGCCTCCGCTAAAATAATTGATAACAAAAGCGCCTTTTGTTCCCCGGTTGAACACAAAGAAGCAGGCATATTTTTATCAATGTAAATAACCGATAAATCACTTCTGTGTGTTCCAACAGATGCTCTGCCAGTTCTGGTATCATTGACTCTTGCTTGAAATAGTTGTTTTTTTATTATTTCCTCAGCCTGCAACGATTTATTTTCACTAACTATTTTTTCAATTTGACCATCTACTGCTATAAAACATTTCGGAAAAGCAGTTTTACTTGCTAATACAGCATCTTGTATAATAGACATTGTATCAATTCTTGCGGCAGCAATTGATACAGCTTTTTGTGCTATCTTATCCTCCAGCGCTGACAGCCAAATATGATCATAATTTTCTTGTAATAACTTTGCTCTTTCACGAACTACATATTCGTAAGAGTATATTCTCGACGCATGATCACTATCAAAATTATAAACCAGCCTATCCATAAACTTTCTTCTATCTGACGATCCGGTAACAAACAAACCATCCATCTGAGGCACTAACCACATAACACTAAAAGCAGCCGCCAGATCAGACTGCTTCTTTATTAACTGCATATCAATCTTTACTGCTCTTTTACTTTCAGATGTATCATTGCGTCCGGTGCCTATCTGTGTTTTTTGATCTTTTATATTTACTATGGCTGAAATTGACCAAGGATATACAGAACCATCCTGAGAAATTCTGTCCGCAAGGCTTATTTTAATTTTTCTTAATCCCTTACCAGGAGATAACAAAGAAATGGATTCTAGTATATTGGTTTTCCCGGAACCATTATGACCTGTAAGTACAACAGGATTTTGATTTAAATCAAGCCGCAAATTTTCGTAATTCCTAAAATTATACAATTTTAGGCATGATATGTAATAAGATCCTGCACTTGCATTTTGATAGTCAATATAATTAGATTTTATATTATTCACCGATTAGATACGCACTGGCATAATTACATACAAAGAGGCCTCATCACTAGCATCCTTAACCAACACAGGAGCAGCGCTATCGGAGAATACAAACTCAACCTCCTGCCCTTCAATTTGCGCCATCATATCCAATACATAACGTGAGTTAAAACCAACAGAAAAATCTGCCAAATCATAATCTACATCAATCTCTTCAACTGCCGTGCTACTATCATCATTAGTAACAGATAGTGTGAGCTTACCAGAAGTCGCGGATAATTTTACAACTTTGGATTTATCCGACGATATTATAGAAACTCTATCTACAGCATGCATAAATTTAGCAGAATCTATAATCATAGATTTATCATTATTAGACGGTATAACTTTATTATAATCAGGAAAAGTACCGTCGATTAATTTAGATAACAACACAGTCTTATCAGATGCAAAATATATTTTAGTATCCGATAAAGCAACCTCAACATCACTCTCTGAATTATCAACTATCTTCTTAATTTCAGCAACGGTCTTTTTAGGTATTATTATACCAGGTATATCGGCTGCTCCTCCAGGAGCCTCCAATTCAATTTTAGCTAGCCTATGACCATCGGTAGCAACCGCGCACAGCATACCGTTAACCGAATGCAAATATATCCCATTTAAATAATATCTCGTTTCTTCTGTAGACATAGCAAAACTAGGCTTATCAATTAATGCGCTAAGCTCCGCGGAGGTCATGGTAAACTCATGCTTCATATCACCAGCGTCTATTACAGGAAAATCAGCCGCTTTCAAGCAAGACAAAGAAAAACGACATGATCCTGAAATTATATCCATTTTTCCGGTTATATTGGTATCGCCCTTTAATAAAACCTGAGCTCCATCCGGTAACTTTCTAATAATTTCGTATAATGTTTGTGCAGGAACTGTAATAGCGCCTTCCTTTCTGATGTCAGCATCAACTCTTTCAATAATAGAAATATCCATATCTGTTGTCGTAAGATACAACTCTCCAACCGCAGCTTCTAACTTAACATTAGATAAAATAGCAATCGTACTTCTTCTTTCGACAACATTTTGTACACGTCCTAAAGCTTTTAGAAATAAATTTCGATCAACAATAACGTCAATAGAAAAAGCATTTTCCGTCTCTTCGTCAATTTTAGTTTCAAGTTCGGCTGCGTTATTCATTTTTTATAGCTTTCCGTTATATTGGTTTATTTATATTTGTTTATTTTGTGATTTAACTTTAGCAATAAAATACTTTTATTGCAAGCTGCTATATATGCTAAAAATATAATAAATTAGTCAAAAAATATAAAAAATCCTTGCCCGAAGAGTTTGGCGCGGATATTCTAGGCAACACTCAACTTTTATAAAATATAAATATGCAGCAATATGAAGGATGGAATAAATTCCACAGCCAAACTGTAGAAAAAAAATCAGAACTATTCAGTAAAGATAACGGCAATTTATTCGACATAATATATGCCCAACAATTTTCCAGAGAATATCTGGAAGAATTATTTAAGATTGCCGACCAAGTTCGCTTAATTGCAAAAACTCAACATGGACTAAATTTTTTAAGAAGTCTACTTTCCGATAAAAGAGTCATGCTATTCTTCGTACAACCTTCCACCAGAACATTTTTATCTTTTTTAAACGCATGTCAGATACTTGGTATGCAAATTTCAGAAATTCGTGACGCATCTACGTCTTCTGAAATCAAAGGTGAATCACCAGAAGACATGATTAG
>JBIKME010000067.1:0-6291 GCA_044359415.1 Rickettsiales bacterium
TATCAAACAGTATTAGGTAGCGTAGAGCTTGCTTGCCGATCAAGTCACTCAGCAGGTATTTTAAAGGAGCAGGTTACCAGTCCTAATGGTACCACTGCGGCTGGCCTTCAGATATTAGAAGGGGATGATAACGCTCTTTTAGTACTTATAAAGAATACCGCTAAAGCAGCTTATGATAGATCGGTAGAGTTAGGCGAATAGTTTAAGCACTATAAAGCATAACATTTACTATACCACTCACACATCAATGTGATTGGTAAGTTTGGAATCTTACTCAGCCTGATAATGGTTATATGTATTTACCGCTTTTTGAGCATCTTGTGGGTCTAACAAAGAAGGTTCCACAAAATCATACCTGTCTGTGACAGATTGTAAAAGGTTAACTGACACAGAACAACCAAATTTTGTTTTACAATCCACCGCGCTAACTCTTTCATATATAAAAGTAATATTGTCATTAGCATTTTGTGTATCTACTTCATAAGGAATAGAGCTTCTTTCTAATATATGTTTTATTTCATCACATAAAATATCATCATCTTTACATGATAAAACTGCCTTACCAGGCACATCATCATAAATCCAGCTGACGATATTATCTACAGACTTTTCATTTTCTATAGCAAAAGATACGTTTTCAGAAGATGCGCTTACTAAATCGGTGACGTTAACGCGTCTGGATTTTGTATTAGCACATGATACCACAAAAAAAACAGTAATAATTATAATAAATAAATTCTTCATAAAACTAATCAATTAAATATCCCACAGAACCTTCTATATTTTTACCGGCTTTATTATTTTTACCGGAATCTAAATTTCGTAAAAACATCATTTCAAGCATATTATTATGCTCAAAATCATCGGTCGGTAAACGAATATCTTTTCCGGAAACCGGATCTGCCATATAAGGAGTGACGGCAATAACTAGCTCTGTTTCATTTTTTTGGAACTGAGCGCTTCTAAATAAAGGGCTTAAAATAGGTAAATCTCCAAGCCCTGGAACTTTATGTATACTAGAATTACTATTATCCTTTATAAGGCCTGCTATCATAAAGCTCTCACCTGGAGCAAGCTCAACAGTTGTGTTTGCTCTTCTTGTTGAAATAGCCGGCACAACCAAAGAAGACGATCCTTTATTTAAATTTTTCAATTCAGTTATTTCGGAAACTTCTGAAGAAACATTAAGACGTATACGATTGTCTGACAATACTATAGGTGTAAAATTAACACCTACTCCAAAAGGTTTGTAATCAACAGACATAACATTACCTGCCTGCATTACAGGAACCGGAAATTCCCCACCCGCTAAAAAATCTGCAGTCTCGCCTGATATAGCTGTTAAAGTAGGTTCTGCTAAAATTTTAAAAACACCTTCTTTTTCCAAGGCCCCTACAACAGCAGATCCAGCAGAAATTATACCATGGACTCCAAGTCCAAATTTATTAATCACATCTCTACGTAACTCACCTACCCTGACTCGCAGCATAACTTGTTGACCGGTTTTCAGACGAAGTAAGTTTAATATTTTCTCTTTGCTTCCTACATATTCCTCGGCTACTTTTACAACTTGCGCCGCAGTTTCAGCGTCACTAACAGTTCCTCTTAAGGCTACACTGTTATTTACCATCTCTACTCCAACCACTTCATTTGGAAACAAGCTTGACAATGAGCGTTTTATAGATTGAAGATTTGCATTATTGTCAGACTGTCTAACTATCTCAGACTGATATTTACCTTTTGACATTTCATCCCCACTTGCTGCATTTGCAGAAAATGATAATGATAAAATTAAAGCGGTATATAAGAAAAATTCCAAAAACAGCTTTCTTAAAAAAAACATTAAATTCACCTACTAGTTAGACTATATGATAAAAGAATATTTCTCAATAACCCGAGAAATAAAAAAAACCAATCAATTTATATGATAGAACAAGCCAGCTCGTCAAGATAATTAAAATAATTTTTCACGTATTAACTTTGCAATATTATTTGCGTCTTCTAAAGGAGTATAATTCCAATCAGACCAAACACCTGAAAGTGGCTTTGCGTAACCTTCTTTATATAAATTATTATGAAAATCACGATGTTTTTGTGGCGTTATATCTTCAGGAGAATATATATATACAGGTTTACCGGAACTACAAGCTTCAGAACACATTGAAATAGAATCGCCGCTAGCGATAATTGCGTCACTGATTGCCAAGTAACCAAAGTAAGGATTTTCGGCCGCACCGGTAAAATCATGAAAGTAGAATTTAACTCTTATCTCATTTTTAAGAATCTTAGTTACCTCAGGGCTTGTTCTGCGACTATTTGTAATTAACAAAGAGCCATCTTTATCTTGAAAAAATAAATTAACTTTATTGGCTAATTCATAAGCGTGAGCAGCTGTAAATTTTCCCTTTTTAGTATCTCCGCCTATTAATAAAGCTACGTAAGGCTTAGGTAGGTAATTAAATTTTTGCAGCCATTTCTCGACTTGATGTGCAAGCGAGGATTTGTTAATCCTATTTGGAGCGCCTATGGTTTTTACAATATTTTTTCCGGCATTTATTTTATCGTGCATCGGAACCGCCATCAAGTCAATACCGCAACTTGGAAATCCAGGATACATAATTTGTACAATTTTACTTTTATTTTTTGACTTTCTTTTTATAAAAGAAGCAACAGGCAGTGTTTTACGACCGGCTGATAATATTATATCAGGCCATGGAGATTTTAGTTCAGAACTGGAGGCAGTATCAATACCCAGCAATGTCTTATTACGTATAATATTAGGCCAACTTCCCTTATCATTATATATAATTTTTTTTACAACAAATTCACAACCAAGAGCCTCGGCGACACCCAGTGCCTGATTAACATTACCTGCTCTATCATCTGCTAACACCCATATTACAGGCTCCATAATCTAAAATATCCTTGAAAAATTTATAACTTTACGAACCAAAATACCACCAAGCAAAAACAGTATAAGTAATCCACATCAGAATAGCAAGTGGCAAACCACATCTGATAAAATCGGAAAACTTATGATGCCCCGGACCCATAACTAATAAATTAGTTTGGTAACCTATAGGTGTAATAAAGGAACAGCTTGACGCAAATATAACCGCAAATACAAACATATTGACCGGCGCATCCATTTTCATGGCAACTTCCACAGCAATAGGAGTAAATAATACTCCGCACGCGTTATTACTTAATACATTTGTGACAGCTACCATCATTAAGAACAAAGCCGACATTACCGCTACAGCAGAAGCACCGGACATCAGATTTATCAAACCATGCGCCAAGAATGAGGCTCCCCCTGTTTCTTGCAGCGCAACTCCAATAGCAAGTGATGCAACAACTATTAAAAAAACCTGACTATCTATTGATCTCTTTGCCTGTCTTACATTTAAACAGCCGCTAACAATAACTGCAGTTGCGCCAATAAAAGCAGATATTGCAATCGGAACTATCTCAAAAGCTGATAATGCAACTACCATAGTAAGTATAGTTGCAGCGTGCTTAGCTTTCTTTCCGGAATGTATTTCTTGCGTAGACCACTCAAGCAGTAGTAAATCTTTATTATCACGTAAATTCATGATATCATGAATTTTACCCATTACCAATAGAACGTCACCAGCAGCTAATCTTATCTCCGATACTTTTGCTCTTATTATTCGTGACTCTCTTTGAATACCAAGAACTACTAAATTATGATTATGATGAAAGCCTACCTGCTCTAAATTACGCCCAATCATTCTTGAGGTCGGGGTGATTATAATCTCGGCTAAACTAACATCTGCTTGCAAAACAGTCTGATTGGAATTTTCATTCGATACAACTGAAGCGCCTGGATTATTTTGCAATAAACTGCTTGGCTGTTTAGCCAGAAGATCTGTTAAATCTTTTCTTGTTGCAGATACAACCAATATATCTCTTGATCTTACGGTCATATTTGCGTCATAAGGTGGTAAAAACGCATGCTCACCACGCTGTATCATTCTTACCGTAATTTGAGGATAATCGGAAAAAGTTTTATCGGATATTGCTTTCCCTACAAAATCAGACGTTTTATCAACCTCTATTTGCGCTATAAATTGCCTTTCATCATCACCTACCAGCGTTTTTGCAAACGACACTCTATCCGGTAACAATTTTGGCGCTATAAATAAAACATATAAAAATCCTACAGAAGCCATCACTATGCCAGGAAATGTAAAATCAAAAAAACCAAGTGGTTTATGGCCCATTTCTTGCAAAATACCTGAAACTAAAAGGTTAGTACTAGTACCTATCAAAGTCGTCATACCACCCAATATTGCAACATATGACAAAGGTAGCATTACCTTACTTACAGACATATTATAACTCTTTGCCAGCGCTACTAAAATCGGAATGAATATGACTACCACCGGTGTATTATTTAATATAGCGCTAACAATCATAACTACGAGTAACGATATAGATATTGATACTATAGCGTTATTACCTGATATTCGCGATATAATATTAGCAACCTCATTTAGCGCTCCAGTTTGAACTACAGCCTGCCCTACCACCAATAAGCATATAACAGATATCAGGGCAGAATTCGCAAATCCACTGAATATATCTGAAGTACTAATATTTGGTGATGGGAAAAAATGAAAAAATAATAATAAACAAGAAACAATGATAATCGAAGTCAGTTCAAGTGGAATTTTATCTATCGCATAAAATATCATAGCTCCGAATAGATTCAGGTGGCACAAAATTTAATATATTCAACATTATTTTATGATACTCATAGTAATTAAAAAATGTTTAAAATATATTAATTACTCCAACTTTACAAGCCGTCCGGGGAAAATAAAAATTTATTGGCAAGTAATTACATTTACCAGTATGCTGGTAATTTATTAATTATATAAAAACAATCGAAGTGCCGACCGATATGCCAACAGACATAAAAAAATACAAAGACCCTTTTATTCATTTTGAACAATGGTATCAAGAAGCTCAGAATCACAAAGGCATCAAAGAAGTAAATGCTATTTCTTTAGCAACATCTACAAATGATGGCTGCGTTTCCAATCGCATGGTACTTCTGAAGCATTATAGTAACAGAGGGTTCGTTTTTTATACCAACTTAAATAGCCGCAAAGGATCGCAAATTAAACAAAATCCGCATGCCGGCATGTGTTTATACTGGGAACCGTTAGGGCGTCAAATACGTATTGAAGGCAAATTAGAATCAGTATCCGATGAAGAAGCAGATGCATATTTTGCTACACGAGATATACAAAGCCGGGTTGGAGCATGGGCCTCAAAACAATCTCAGATTCTAGAAAGTAAAAGTAAGCTGATTACAAGAATCGCTAAATATACTGTCTCCGCTACTACCCAAAATATAGAAAGACCGGATTTTTGGTCTGGTTTTAGGTTAGTGCCAAATTATATAGAATTCTGGGAAAGAGGCAATTTTAGAATCCATAACCGTAAACTATATACCCTAAAGGACGGTAAATGGGAAAGTAATATGCTTTATCCTTAATTAATCTTCTTGTATAAATTAATTATCATTAAATATAAAATCATCTTTCACAATTTTGTTATTATTTTTTATTTTTACTTCAAAGTCAGTATTTTCAATTTTTATAATAGATCCTGTGCTGATATTTTGAATGATTAAATCGTCGGGATTTAATTTTAGTTCAAAATCCTTGAAACTTATTTTATCAACTCCTGATTCAAAATCCAGTATAATGTCTCTTTTTTTTGCGTTTGAATCACTGATATTTTTATATATCACAATATCATTGCTACTGCCTGTCATAATCTTATCAGCGCCACCACCACCGTATATTATATCGTCTCCTTTATATCCGGATAGTCTGTCATTTCCAATTCCACCATTTAATTCATCATTTCCTAAATATCCATTTAAAGTATCCTCACCACTATCACCATATAAAACATTACTGTCATTCGTAGCGTAAATTACATCATCACCATCCAAGCCCCTCACCTCAAATACTTCAGAATCCGGTCTGATTAAATCATTATCATCAGTACCCTCTGATACAGAATTATTATTTTTATTAGCTTCTTTTTTATCATTATCAAAATACAATTGATTATCCAGCAGATTATAGTAGAAATTACGCCTTGCTATATATTCATCAGAAAAAGATTGATTACCTTCTTCTTGGTTTGATTTGGATATATATCTGCCTATATATGTATCTATAACTTTATAGTAAATTTTATCCTTATACTCAGAATAAATAATCATATATAACAATACTATGGTAA
>JBIKME010000074.1:0-5945 GCA_044359415.1 Rickettsiales bacterium
TGATGAATTGTTAAACGGTATAATTGTACAATCAGGAAATGATGCCTGCATTACTGTTGCCGAGGGGATATCTCCTGATGAAAGCTCGTTTGCGGCTTTGATGACAAAAGTAGGCAAAGAGATAGGTCTTGAAAATAGTGTTTTTACTAATTCAACTGGATGGCCTGAAGAAGGTCACTATATGACAGCTAAAGATCTTGCCACATTAGCAAGGCAGCTAATAAAAAATTTCCCTGAATATTATGATTATTTTGCAAAGGCTGAATATACTTATAATGGAATCACCCAACAAAACAGAAATTCTTTGCTACATAGAGATATAGGTGTTGATGGTCTGAAAACTGGTCATACCGAGGATGCAGGATATGGCTTAGTGGCTTCGGCTCTACAAAATGGCAAGCGTATGATTGTAGTGGTAAACGGTTTAGATACTGATCTAGATAGGGCTAATGAAGTAGAAAAACTGATAAATTATGGTTTTAGATATTTTGAATCAAAGGTTTTATTTAAAGCAGGTCAGACGATAGATGCAGCCAAAGTTTGGCAGGGTGAGTCAGGTACTGTTGATTTAGTAGTAGAAGAAGAAGTTATGTTGACTGTTAATAAGTTGGTTGAAGAGGCTGTTACTGTGAATGTTAATTATCAATCCCCTGTATCTGCCCCTGTTACTAAGGGTACAAAAATAGGAACCATGGATATAAATATTCCTAAAATGGGAACTTACAGATATGATCTTGTTGCTAAAAATGATGTTAATAAAGTTAGCCTGTTTTATAGGATAATAAATAATTTAAAATATTATTTAGGTTACGTATAGTTTTTATAATACAAGATGCTTGGAAAAAATATATTTCTGTTTTTTTTTATAATTATTTCCACTTGGAGTAATTCATTTGCTTTTGATCATTCTGGTTTTAAGCAGTGGCCCGATACCGATTTTACAAAATATTCTATTAGATTGGAAGATGTACTATCACTAGGATCTGGTAAGGATGGCATTGCATCAATAGATAACCCTGTATTTAAGGATTCTAAATATGTAACGGATATTCCGCTAAATGAGCCTGTTATATCGGTAAATATTGAAGGG
The DNA here is from genome assembly GCA_044359415.1 of Rickettsiales bacterium. Lineage (GTDB taxonomy): Bacteria > Pseudomonadota > Alphaproteobacteria > Rickettsiales > UBA6187 > 1-14-0-20-39-49. Next base: position 1,091 of record JBIKME010000074.1, read on the forward strand.
CAGGTGAGAGCTTACCCGCTTAGAATGTTGATATGGCATGAAATAGTTAATGACAAGATAGCAGATATACCCATAGCTATTACATATAGCCCCCTTAGTTCATCGGCGATTGTTTATGACAGGCGTGTGGGTGGTGTTGAAAGTAGATTTGGTGTCACGGGTCAATTGTATAAATCAAATACCTTAATGTATGATAGCACTACCTATAGTTGGTGGCAGCAATATACCGGTGAGGCAGTAGTAGGAAAACAAATAGGCAAAAAATTAAACATTATTACATCAAGGATTGAATCTTTGGCGATGTTTAAAGCTCGTTATGAAGATAGTAAAATTATGGTGTCGAACACGGTTATGAAAATATATGGGACTAATCCTTACGTTAATTACGATACTTATTTTCCAGTTTTATATAATGAACAATATTCTAAAAAAATTAATCCTATGCAGTATCTTGTTGTAGTTGGTAATAATGCCTGGCCCCTGCATATTTTAATAGATAAAAAATTAATAAAAACAGGTGATATGGAAGGTGATATTGTTTTGCGGTGGTTTCCTTATCAAAGTTCAGCTTTGGATAATGCGGTTATTGCAAAGGGAAGAGAGTTAGGCAATGTGATTGCGATGCAAAAGCAAAAAGACGGATCTTATGAGAATATTCCTTATAAAGTTACCTTTGCTTTTATCTTTGATGCATTTCATAAAGATGGTATAGTTCACAGTAATAAATAACAACAAGCAGCAAATAATAATTGAATTTGAAATGATTATCAGGCAAATATTTATAATATGATTAAATTTTTTGATATGATTAAAAGAATAAATATCGCGCTTATTTTGTTGTTAATTAGCATGTTTGCGCTATTTTCCGCTTATGGTTCTCAATATATTTTTGGCCTGGAGCCATGTATTTTTTGTTTGTATCAAAGGATACCGTATTTTGTAATTATAATATTAAGTGTTATTGCCTTATTTACAAAGGGAAAAATAAGTAAATTCTTAGTATTGTTATGTGGCTTGTGTTTTATAATTGGTTCTTCTATTGCTTTTTATCATGTGGGTGTTGAACAGGGATATATAATGATTTCTGACAGTTGTGATTCTGGTGAAGTGCCTACTACTATTGAGGAAATGACTATGAACATACTTGGAAAAACAAATGCGCCATGTGATAAGCCGGGATTTTTGTTTTTGGGAGTCTCGATGGCAGGCTGGAATTTATTTGTATCTATAATAGCCGCTGTTGCTACTATAGTTTGGTTTGTAAGAAATTTTAAAAAATAATCTTCATGAGGATATATGGTTAGTAAGTGTAATAACTTACCTGGTGATTTAGATAAAGAAAAGTTTATTGATCAGGTAATTAGAGTTAATCATGCCGGAGAGTACGGAGCCAAGAGAATATACGCCGGACAAATGGCTGTTTTGAAGAATAATGATTGTGCTGAAATTATCAAACATATGGCAGAACAGGAAGAAGCTCATCTTGCTTATTTTGATGATCAAATCTCAAGAAGGCGAGTGCGTCCTACCATTATGTCTCCTGTCTGGCATGTTGGTGCTTATGTTATGGGAGCTGCTACGGCCCTTATGGGTGAAAAGGCGGCTATGGCCTGTACTGTGGCAGTTGAAGAGGTTATAGCAAAGCATTATCAGGAACAGATTGACGCTTTAGATGATAGTGAAAAAGATCTAAGAGAAAAAATCATTCATTTTAGAAATGAGGAAATTGAGCATAAAGATATCGGTTTTTCTAATAAAGCAACAGATGCTTCTGGATATTTAGCGCTGCGCTTTGTAGTTGGTTCCCTGACTAAAACAGCCATTAAAATATCAAAAGTTATCTAAGATAGTTATGTCGTGAATGAGTTATCGTCGATCTTATGACCTAGGCGAGATGATTTTGTTTTTAGATAATTCTCGTTATACTTGTTTGGCTGCATTATATGAGATACGCATTCTTGTACTTTAATGCCGTATTCTTCGAGTCCAGAAGCTTTTCTTGGGTTATTAGTTAGTAATTTTATATTATTTATTTTTAGTTCCTGCAATATTTTTGCCGCAGGAAGAAATAATCTTTCATCGTCATCAAAACCAAGGGCCTCATTAGCGTCTACCGTATCAAAGCCTTTTTCTTTTAACGTGTAGGCCCTTAATTTATTTATCAGACCTATGCCGCGACCTTCTTGCAGCATGTATAATATAATACCACCATCCTGTTTGTTCATGACATCTATGGCCGAATGTAGCTGATCACGGCAGTCGCAGGCAAGTGAATCTAATAAATCTCCGGTAAAACATGATGAGTGTATTCTAACCATGGGGACATCGCTGTTGTTGCCTATTAATATTGCGTAATGTTCTCTGCCGCCAATATTTGGTCTGTAGGCTATTAAGGTTGCCTTTATATTGTTTTTTAGTATTAAATCAGTTCGGCAAGCCTCTTTTAATTCGTAAGATATCAAATCTTTATAAGAAGAAATTTCTTCATCTGTAACTTGCGTAAATTCTTTTTTATCAAAGGATTGGGGGATCTCAAAGGTGATAACAGATGGTATCAATTCGGCAATTTTGGCTAGATTTAAAGCGGACTCATCTAATTTAGTCGCTGGCCCATATGCTGGTAAGTTGATATTGTCGCTATACTCAAGGCCACATATTTTAGCAACATCCTGATAATTACTTTTGTTTAAATCCATAGACACCATATTTGTAACAATATGTTTAAGATTATCAGTTTTTTTAATAAAATTAAATCTATGAGCTGTTAATATTAGCTTGATATCAAAGTCTGATAACTTCTGCAGCATCTCTAAAGATGTGGTTTCAGCTGATGCTGCCACTATATTTTCAGCACCGTTGGTAATAGCAACAGGAAAGCCTTTCCGCAGATCATTTGCTGCTCTTTCTATATTTAATAAAATATTTTCTTTTTTATTCAATAACATGTAATAATTTATGCTAAATTAAATTTATGACAAGCTTTTATAGCAAATAACAAATATTTTACAAGCTTAAGGATTATATGCAAATTAGTATAATAACTGTAAGTACAGAGTTTTATGATTTATTAACGCTACAGAATATATTTAAAGATGTTAATTTTGTACAATATAAAAATATATATCAATATGAAGAGGCTGATATTAAATCAGATATTCTTGTTGTAGATAATAATATCGAAGGTAATTTTGAAAAACATAATATGTCTATAATAATAGGCAAGGATATACCAATACCCTATAGTCTAAATGATTTATTTACGCTTATATATAAAAATCTTTCCTCAGATAAGGAATATGATGTTTGCGGATGTAAATTTTTTTATCTTAAAAAAACAATTGAATATAAAGGTAATGTAACGGACCTAACGGAAAAAGAGGCTGATATAATAATGGCTTTGTTGAAAGTTGCGCCGGCTGGTTTAGATAAGAAAGACTTATTAAATATTGTTTGGGGATACGGAAAAAATCTAGACACCCATACTTTAGAAACTCATATATACAGACTTAGAAAAAAAATCAGCTCTTCGTTAGAGTTGCCGGCGGATATTGTTCTAACAGACAAAAATGGCTATAAAATAAATAGTAAATAATATCGACGATTTTTTTATAAACAGCTTGCTTTCAGAGTAAGAAGCAGATATTTTTATGCCGAAAAATTACATTTTCTTTACTTTTGCAATCTTAATTAACAAAGGTTTCTTGCTATGAAAAAATTTGGGCTTACATTAGTTGTTGTTCTTTTATGTGGATTTGTTACCACTCCCGCTCTTGCGCAAGTAATGGATAAGACTTTTAAGGATTGGACTGTTTATACGACTAATCTTCAAGGTAAAAAAGCTTGTTATATAGCCTCCTTTCCAAGTAGTAAAACCGGTAACTATAAAAAACGTGACGAGCCGTATTTTTTAGTGACAAGAATAAGTAATGATGTATTTGAAGTTAGTTCTTCATCTGGTTTCGAATATAAAAAGAGCAGCGATGTAAAAGTTAGCATAGATGGTGAAAAGTTTGATATGTTTACCAGCGGTGAGATTGCCTGGGCTACAGATGGTAAGCAGGATAATAGAATGATATCGATGATGAAGAAAAAAAGCAAAATGGAAGTAAGAGGTACCTCGATAAAAGGTTCGTACGCAATTGATAGTTATTCTTTATCTGGATTTACAGCGGCTTTTGAGCGCATGAACTCTGTTTGTAATTAATCTTTTTAGGTTTTTATCATTAGTAAGCCTAGCGCGCCATTTGTATATATAGTAGGGGCAGGACCAGGTGATCCTGGCCTTATGACTTTGAGAGCGCATCAGCTTATTACTTCGTTTGCCGATATTGTTATATATGATAGGCTTATACCTAAGGATATAATTGATTTAATACCTATTGGCGTTGAGCGTGTTTATGCGGGAAAATCCTGTAGACAGCATGTTATGACTCAGGATGAAATTAACGAGATGTTAGTTGAAGAGGCAAACAGCGGTAAGGTCGTTGTGCGCTTAAAAGGCGGCGACCCTTTTATTTTCGGTCGTGGAGGTGAAGAGGTAGCCCATCTGATCTTAAATAATATCCCATTTGAAGTAATTCCAGGTGTAAATGCCGCTGATGGCTGCAGTGCGTATCAGGGTATACCTCTTACGCATCGCGGAGTTGCCAGTGGCGTGAGATTTATAACCGGCCATCAGCAAAAAGGTGAGCCGGCAAATACTGATTGGCAATCTATTGCCTGTGAAGATACTACATTGGTATTTTATATGGGATTGGTTCATCTTGAGGATATCTGTAATAATTTGATAAATGGCGGTTTAAATAAAAATACTCCTGCAGCTGTTATACAAGAGGGGACTACCAAAAATGAAAGA
>JBIKME010000068.1:0-6260 GCA_044359415.1 Rickettsiales bacterium
GATCGTCGTATAGAGATTATGGATACAGAAGATGTATCGGCTACAGTCAAAGATATGCGCGATGAAGTTAGTGAGGATATTGTAAATGATAATATTCCGCCAAAATCATATCCAGAGCGTTGGGATATAGAATCTCTGGAAAAAGAAGTCTTTAGATTCTATGGCATTAGGTTGCCAATAAAGGATTGGGTGCAGGAAGAGGGAGTGGCCGATAAGGAAATTCTAGAGAAACTAGATGTTGCAATTGACGCCTTGTTTGAAGAAAAAGAAAAAACATACGGCCCTAAAATAATGCGTATCTTAGAAAAAAGAGTTCTAGTGGTAACGTTGGATCAGCTTTGGAAAGAGCATTTACTTGGCCTTGACCATTTAAGACAGGGAATAGGTTTGCGTGCATATGGACAAAAAGATCCTTTAAATGAGTATAAAAGAGAAGCCTTTAAAATGTTTGAGCATCTACTTGTTCGTTTAAAAGAAACAGTTACCGGACGACTTGCTCATATGGAGTTAAGCGAAGGTCAGAGAAGTGAGGATGTTATTGCGCAAAAGCCAAAGAACGTTACAAAAATGAAAGAAAGCAGAGTAGATCCGGCTTTGGCAAGGGACTCTGCAGTTGTTGCAACTTTAGGACCAGCAAGAAGTAAGGTTAACCCGCAAGAGCGAGATCCTGCAGATCCTACCAGCTGGGGAAAAGTTTCGCGTAACGAGTTGTGTCCTTGTGGTTCTGGTAAAAAATATAAGCAATGCCACGGCAGGTTAGATGCGTAATTATTTATAAATAATGTTTGTATCCACTATTATTTATAAATAATTCTTTGCCTTGATTATCTAGGATTTTAACGATATTACCATTTGTTATCTGACCTATTTTTGTAATGTTTTTAGGTAAATTAGCTCCTTTTGGAGCAGTGAAGATAAGCTCGTAATCGTCTCCTCCGGTTATTAACAGTTTTTTATCAATGCCCGAGTTTAGTGCGTCTGTGGAAATCGGAATGTCATCGATAAAAATACTGGCCCCTACATTTGAATATTTGCATATATGCCCTAAGTCTGCGATTAGACCGTCAGATATGTCTGCGCAAGCAGTTGCTATTCCTGAGAGTTTTAAACCTATATCCACTCTTGGAATAGGGCGTAAGTATCTTTTTATAAGATAGTCTGATTTAATATTACATTTTCCAAGCAGGATTTGTAATCCGGCATAGCTATCACCTATAGTGCCGGTTACATATATATAATCATCTATATTGGCACCTTTCCTGGTAAGTGATTTGCCTTTTTTTACCTCACCGATGGCAGTAACGGTAAGTATGAGCGGGCCATTATGAACCGTAGTGTCGCCGCCTATTAATTTCATATTACTACCGCAATTTTCCGCCGCCGTTTTAAGGCCCAATGAAAATTCAGCTAGCCACTTATCATTAATAGACTTGGGTAAAGTTATGGAAAGTAAATAACAGGTAGGGAGCGCACCCATTGATGCGAGGTCTGAGATATTAACCCCGAGTAGCTTTATCGCTATATCCTCAGGGCTGTTGTCTTTAAAAAAATGTACATTTTCAATAATAGTATCTGTGGTAATGACTAAATCATTTCCATCTGTTTGCGGTAATATTGCCGCGTCGTCTTTTAAACCTAAAGCGCCATCGTAATTGTTCGTCAAGGGAGCAAAATATTTCTCAATAATTTCAAATTCGTCCATGCCAAAATTTCTGCTTAATTTACCCTGATATTATGAGCAATCTTATCTAAGATTCCATTTGCAAATCCAACCTCTTTTTCGTCAAAAAATAAGCGCGTTATGTTGACATACTCATTAATTATTATTTTGATCGAAGTCTCCTCATAACTCATTAACTCAAATATGGCTATTCGTAAAATATTACGAAGAACCGGACCAAGTCTTTCCATGCTCCAGCCTTGACCTAAATATTTACAAACCAGTTCATCAATCTTATCCAAGTGTGTAATAGTACCATCAATGAGATTTAGTAGAAACTCCTTATCCAGCCTGATTTTTTGCCCGCTTTCTTCATAGCAATAATATTGTTGTATATCATCGCTAAGCTGAGATGCGCTAACGCTATTTGCAACAATTACGTTTATTTCATTAGAGTATAAGGCCTTAACGGCGGCAATTCTAGTATTTGTTCTAAGAGAAGTTTTTGCTTCTTGTGTCATTAAACGCCCATTTGTTGTTTTATTCTTAACATCGATATAGCAGCCTTAGCTGCTTTGCCACCAATGTTTTTTTGCGATTTGTCACATCTGACATGAGCTTGCTGACGATTTTCTGCTGTTATAATACCGAAGCCAATTGGAGCCATATGTTCAATTGCCAGCTTATTGCAACCCGTTGCCGATTGATCGCAAACATAATCATAATGGGAAGTTTCTCCGCGGATTACGCAACCTAAACAAACATAGGCAGAATATTTTTTGCAAGCTATAGCCATACTTAAGGCAGCGGGAATTTCAAATGCCCCCGGTACGGATATTCTATCGTAAGTAAAACCGGCAGCCTCAATTTCTTCTATTGCCGAATTAACGAGTGCATCAGCTATATCTTGATAAAATCTGGCTTCAATAATCAGTATCTTATTCATGTTTTGATTTTTAATTAATTAAACAATACACAGTTGATTTTAGTTATATACAAGTTTCACCATTTGTCATTCTAATACTTAGGTTTAAATGCTTGAACTTGAACTTTTTAAAACTATGCTATTTTTATTTTATTTCAAAGTAGGTTCTTTATGGATAAAAATCAATTCATTCTGACAATATCCTGTGATGATAAGGTGGGGATAGTTGCTTCTGTGGCAGGCTTTCTGGCCGAAAATGGATATTTTATTATAGAATCCGCTCAGATGGGAGATACTTCAACCGGGAAATTTTTTATGCGTACTGTATTTAGTTCGCAAATAAGTAATTCCTCTAAGATAGAGTTTGAAGAGAAGTTTGCTCCTGTAGCTACGAAATTTACAATGAAATGGTCAGTATATGACGGCAGTGAAAAACCTAGATTATTAATTATGGTTTCACAGCAAGGTCATTGCTTAAATGATTTACTACATAGATATTACAGTGGAACTTTGCCTGTTGAAATTCCTGCTGTTGTTTCCAATCATCCACAGCTTAAAAGGATGGTCGAGTCATATGAGATACCTTTTTATCATATGCCTGTATCAAATGATGGGCGTACCTTGCAAGAAGAAAAAATTGTCAAGTTAATAGAAGATGAGAATATAGACTTAACAATTTTAGCTCGATATATGCAGGTTCTAACCCCGGTTTTAGTTAATAAAATTTATGGCAGGGCCATTAATATACATCATTCATTTTTGCCTGGGTTTAAGGGTGCTAAGCCATATCATCAAGCATATGACAGGGGGGTAAAAATTATTGGAGCTACAGCGCATTATGTTTCCAATGAGCTTGATGAGGGGCCGATAATAGAACAGGAGGTAGTTAGAGTAAATCATTCAAACACACCTGATCAGTTGCTCGCTATTGGTCGTGATGTTGAGTCTTTAGTATTATCTAGGGCGGTTAAATATCATATTGAACACCGGGTTATATTAAATGGCAATAAGACGGTTGTATTTGTATAATAGATTTTTTCTTTGACAAGATGTGTTTGATTCTATAAAAGATCGCACTGCGTTGAATTAATGGGTCTGTAGCTCAGTTGGTTAGAGCACCGCTCTGATAAGGCGGGGGTCGGAAGTTCAAGTCTTCCCAGGCCCACCATTTATTTTACAAACAGTCACAATTGGAGAGCCACTTTCCTAAAAAACTACACTTCAATTTGGTTTTGTTGCCGCTATAAGTGTTTGTTCTGACCCTTATTTATCTCTATAGGCTCTATTATAGACTATTTTGTTCTCCTTTAAAGTCTGCGTGGTATATTCCTTCCCCTAATATGCTTGAAAGTTTTTCAACATAACATGAATTACTCAGCTTTCCAGCAGAGGCAAGACGAAGGAGCAAGTCGCCAATCCATGCAAATCGCATTGACATTTTGGTATTCATGGTTACAAATGATTTTCTACTTTGAATAGAGCTCTAATTTCAAGAGAGGTACCATGGAACTTAAGAATATACCTTTTACGATTACAGATTGGTCAAATGTTCCGGTTACAGAGCATATCGGTGAGACGGGAAAGGCTTTCTGGAAAACTATGGATTTTGGCTGTGTTCGTGTTCGTATGGTTGAGTATACTCCTTACTATAAAGCAGACCATTGGTGTAATCGCGGCCATGTGTTGCTTGTATTAGAAGGGGAGCTTATTACAGAATTAGAAGATGGGCGTGTTTTTATACTTTCTGCTGGTACAAGTTATGAAGTTGAACACCATGGTGAGTCTCATCGTTCATCAACTATATCAGGTGCTAAGTTATTTATAGTTGACTGAAATATTGCAGAATAAATTATATTCGCGTTGACCATTTACAGTTTGCTTTACAGTTTAAATCTAAATAACTTGTGTTCAAGGGTTTGTAGGCCAACTTTAAGTATATTGCCTGAGGTGTTTATTTCCTTATGAAAAAATATTTAAAATCTATTTGTTACTATCGTGCATGTCTTGTATAACCACCAATATATAATTATAATGAGATAACAGATGGTAAAAGGTCTATTAAAAGTCGGTATTGCAGGTCTTGGAACGGTTGGATCTGGTGTTTTTAAGATACTTACTGAGCAAAAGCAACTGTTAGCAAAGCGTATCGGTAAAGAAGTTGAAATTACAGCTATTTCTGTTCGTAATAAAAAAAGCCGTGATATAAATATAGAAGGCATTAAATGTTATAAAAATGCCGTCGATATGGCTTCTGATAATAATGTTGATTTGGTTGTGGAGCTTATCGGTGGTGCTGATGGTGTGGCATATGAGTTATGTATTGCAAGTTTAAAAGCAGGAAAAAGCTTTGTAACCGCGAACAAGGCTCTTATTGCGCGTCATGGCAAGTTAATCGCAAAACTTGCTGAAGAGAATAATTGTCATGTGGCATATGAAGCTGCAGTAGCTGGAGGAATACCAATTATTAAGGCCTTGAAAGAGGGTCTCGTGGCTAACGAGATAAAGCGTGTTTCCGGTATATTAAATGGTACATGCAATTACATGCTAACCGCAATGTCTAAAACCGGCAGAGATTTTGATGAGATATTAAAGGAAGCTCAGGATTTAGGATATGCTGAAGCCGACCCAGCCTTTGATGTAGGCGGAGTAGATGCGGCACATAAACTGGCTATTTTAACCGCCCTGTCTTTTTCAAGTGAAGTTGATTTTTCCACCGTTTATATTGAAGGAATAACTAATATCAGATTGATTGACATAGAGTATGCAAAAGAGCTTGGTTATAAAATAAAACTGCTTGGATCTTGCGCTAAAGTTGATAAAGGTATTAGTCAAATGGTCTGCCCGGCACTAATAAATGAAAAACATCCTCTATATACCGTAGATGGCGTAGATAACGCGGTTTTTATTGAAGGTGATTCAGTAGGAAATGTTGTATTTAGAGGCCCTGGTGCCGGACAAAAAGCAACTGCGTCCGCGGTGGTCGCAGATATAGCTGATATAGCTTCCGGAAGATATTCTTATATGTTTAATAGAAAAAGTGACGAGCTTGATAAAGCAAGTTTTGTTGATATTGTAAATCATTACTGTGAATATTATATCAGAATTACAGTTAACGATAAAGCTGGGGTACTTGCATCTATTACCAATGTATTTAAGAAAGAGAATGTTTCCGTTGAATCTGTCCTGCAAAAACCAACGATAGAAGGGCAGGATGTGCATATAATTGTAATCACTCACAAAACTTCTGAAAAATCTATAAGGAAATCAGTAGCAAAAATTGAGAAAATAGATAATGTGGTATCGAAATTAAATGTAATTAGAATTGAGAATTTAGAAAAATAAAAATTAATGAATGAGGTGATGATGGTTGGTTTAAAAGTTAATGAGAGTGATCCTGCTGAATTGACGCTAGATCGCAATTTTGCGATGGAGGCGGTTCGTGTGACTGAAGCTGCGGCGCTTGCTTCTTACCAATGGATGGGGCGTGGTGATGAAAAAGCAGCAGATCAGGCAGCCGTAAATGCTATGCGCCGTGCGCTGAATACTCTTTCGATTGATGGAACTGTTGTGATAGGTGAGGGTGAAAGAGATAAGGCTCCGATGTTGTATATAGGTGAAAAGGTAGGAGTTGGCCAAGGACCTGAAATAGATATAGCTTTAGACCCGCTTGAGGGT
>JBIKME010000070.1:0-6062 GCA_044359415.1 Rickettsiales bacterium
TTCTTTTATAAAAAAAAGAAATAGTAATACTTTCTTTACTAATTATTTTCCACCAGGGGGGGAATTTAAATTAGCACACTAGGGGGATTTTACACTAGCAGCGACATTTATTCATGAGCTCTGCCTCTTGCTTTGTAATGGATTTCTCTGTTTTTTTCCATGCCCCTTCTCAATAATGAGTAATACTAACAAATAGGTTATAATCTTAAGAATATCAACAGCTATCTGATTAAAGAAAACCAGCTTTATATCTCAGACTTAGGAGTTTGATAATTTAAAATAAGCAGGAGTGTCTTCTGAAAATGAATTATTAGTATTTTTAGCAGGCTGATTATCTAAAATATATCTCATTTCTTCTTTGATATAAGACAAATATTGAAAAGCAAAAAACTTAATATATTTATTTTGTAATTTTTCATTGGTTATGATTGTGTAGAGCTTTGATACTCTTTCATAGTTTAGGCACTGAATATTATAATCTTCTTGTTTAAGATCACATAAAATTTCTTTACATATCTGTTCATCATTAGTATGAGCAGGAAAATTTAATAATTGTGATAATAATATCTCAACTCCCATTACAAAAGCGCAATCGCTGGCACCAATTGTAGATGCGCTGTTTAGAACCGAGAAGCCAGATTTATTAACAGGATTAATATCTATTTCCTTAAGAGGAGCGGATCCTTTACATTTAGACATTCTCTTTAACATATATACAAGGATGTCTCTGTTGGCTGTAGCTGCCGCCCTATGCAATACGGTAACCCCGTTATCACTAGCCGGATTTATTTCAGATAATGATAGAGGTAGGCTACCCTTCGCCTTTTGCATCCTTTCAATTATTACCTCTAAAGTTTCTGTATTGCCGCTGGCCGCAGCGCAATGAAGGACGGTATATTTTGCATTATTCGAAGGATTTATATCTAATATGGAAAGAGGCGCCGATTTTTTGGCTTTAGCCATCTCCTCTAAGAGATATTGAGTAACTTCTTTGCTACCGCTAGCTGCTGCTCTGTGTAGTGAGGTATATCCTGCAGCGTTCTTTGAATTTATGTCAGATATCATAAGCGGTAAAGATCCTTTTGCATCAGACATCTTTTTTAAGAAATATTCAACGATATTTTTATCTCCACTTGCTGCTGTGCGGTGAAGAACTGTTACTCCGTATTTGTCAGTAGGATTGACTTCACTTAATGTTAATGGAACGGAGCCCTTTGCTGTAGCCATGTTTGTTAATATGAAGTCCATCATGACCATATTTGCACCCGCAGCAGCTCTATGTAAAGGAGTGCTGCCCGAGTCATCGGCTAAATTAACTTTTCCGCCTGAAGTAGAGGCAATGTTTTTTTGATTAGCGTTGCCTATGATAGAATGCGCTGGTGTGCTGACCTTTTTAAGGTTGACTATATTGCCCGCAGTATTTATCATTTGCCCTTTGATCATTTTAGTTCAGTATTGTATCGTTTTTCTATAATAAAGATCGCATTACAATACATAAAAAGCCTAAGTTGTCAACTAAATTTTACATAGTTTATATTAAACGATTGTGAACGCTAATAATATAACGGTATAAATATGAGATTAATTTTCTTTAAAGGCTTTAAATATATAGCAATGGTTTTGCTTTTGCTCTTATTAGGCTTAATTGTATTAGGTCTGTATATTAAGCATACTGATTTTATAAGACTAAAGATAATTGATACTCTCAAAGCGCAGAATATAACTGTTACTTCTTTAGAGATTCAGAGTATTGGATTGTCTCAGGCCGTATTTAACAATATACGACTGATGGGTAATTCATATTTATCAATATATCAGCTTAGAATTCAATATTCGATTCCAGGCCTTATTATAGGCAGGCTGCAACTTTTAGAAGCAGATGGCGCGCAAATAAATATATATAAAGAAGCAGATGAATTTACCATCGGAGGGTTGGAGAGCTTTCTAAGCACAGAAAACACGGATAAAAAAGCTGGCTTTTATACAGATACAAAATTTATAAAAAAGCTTTTACCCGCTAAAATAAAATTAAAAAATTTTAATATATCAATAAAAGATCAGAATACCTCACTCTTGTTTCCTTTGAATATCTCTTTGGACCTAGATAAAATGCCGAAGCTGTCTGTACAGATTCCAGCCATTGATATGAAAGTTGAGCCTTATCAATTAATAACAGGGAAAATTGTATCAGATGTGGTTTTAGATGATAATAAATGGCAAGGAATTATTGCCGCCAACTCCTTAAATATAAAAGGTTTAGATTACCAATGGGATCCATTGGATATAAAGATGAATGTAATCTTGGATGAGACCAGCCTTAGTTTAAATGCGACAGCCGATAATCCTCAAAAGACAATATATTCAAATTTTGATGTGCATATACCGGTTGTAAATCCTGCAAATGGCAGCATGCATATAAATCATGTAAAGTTTCCGGTAGGAGAGGGGCTTGTGTCATCTTCTGATATACGGTTTGGTTTTTCTATGAAAGAGCCAATCTCATTTTCTGTGAACTTTCTAAATCTTGATCTAAAAGATATACTTGATACAGCAAGTAAAGGTAAAATAAAAGGCAAAGGAAAAATTAGTGGTAGTTTTCCAATTGTTTATAATTCGGACGGATCCTTTATTGTAAAGGGAGGTCAAGCTCAGGAGGAGGGTGGTGGTATTATATCGGTTTCACCAGAGATATTAAGCGGCGATAGCAAAGAGCTGACATTTGCGCGCACTGCTATGGAAAATTTTCACTATACAAAAATTAAAATATCGGTATCATACAAGGATAATAAAGAATACATCAATCTTAAGATTGAGGGTAAAAATCCTGAAGCAAAAGAAGGAAGAGCCGTAAAATTAAATGTTAGTTTAACCGGTGATATTTTTTCAATAATTCAGCAAAGTTTAATTCCGCTTAATGATGTTAAAAAATTGCTTACCCGAGGTAAAGAATGAAAAAAATATCACTTTTTATATATGTTGTTTTAATGCTACTTGCAGCATCATGCTCCCCTACTGTAAAGGTACAAGCGCCGGATAAGCCTATTGAAATTAATTTAAACGTTAATATTGAGCATCGTATAAAGCTGGAAATAGAAAAGGATGTAAAAAGTGCGATTAGTAGTAATCCGAATATTTTTTAAGGGGATCTGATATGTATAAATTATTTTATTCATTTTTAACAGCGATGCTGTTATTAACCGCCGCGCAGCCGGTAATGGCTTTAGATTTGCCAGAAGCCCGTACGCAAGGGCTTGTTATAGAGCGGCAGGATGGCTATATTAAGGCAGTAAATAATGATTCTAAAGTACAAGAATTGGTAAATAAAGTTAATGCTGTACGTAAAGCCGAATACCAAAGAATTTCTAAAGAAAATGGCCAACCTGTAGAGGTGGTAGCAAAAATAGCCGCAGAAGAAATAGCAAGAAAAATAAAGAATTAAGATTTTATTAAAATGTCTTATAAGGTGGGCAGTGAAGCCCTTTTTCTGATTGAGTAAATATTTCGAATCCATCTGAAGTAACGGCTAGGCTGTGTTCAAATTGAGCAGATAGTGATTTATCTTTTGTCCATACTGTCCAGCCATCTTTATTATTAAGCTTGGTTTGCCAGCCGCCTGCATTTACCATAGGCTCTATGGTAAAAAACATACCCTCTTCTAAGACGGCTCCCTTCCCTGGAGAGCCGTAATGCAGTATACTTGGCTCCGTATGAAAAATCTTACCTAGTCCGTGACCGCAATATTCTCTAACTACAGAGTAATTATGTTTTTCAACATAAGTTTGAATAGCATGCCCTATGTCCCCCACGGTCGCGCCGGGTTTTACCTGTTCAATGCCCAGCATTAGCGCGTCATATGTTACCTGGCAAAGCCTTTTAGCTTTGATAGAAGGTTCGCCAACATAAAACATACGGCTTGTGTCCCCGTGCCAGCCATCAAGTTTTGTTGTAACGTCAATATTTACAATATCTCCGTTTTTAAGCGGTTTTTCATTTGGAATTCCATGGCATACAACGTGATTAACAGAAGTACAGATAGATTTAGGAAAGCCTCTATAACCAAGTGGTGCAGGTTCTGCTCCGGCAGCAATTGTCATATTATGACAAATATCGTTTAATTGATTTGTGGTTACGCCGGCGCGCACAAAGTCAGTTATATGGTCCAATATTTGTGCGGCTAACTTTCCTGCCTTGCGCATTGCCACATAATCTTCTTCACCGTGTATGATTATTTCTTCTTTTCCCATTTTGCTTAACTTACAGGTTGATAGTTATAATTTAAAAGTAGTATTATACTCTATTATTATTACAAGCAACCATAAAAAGATTAGTATAATGAAAGAAAAACAACCCTTGGCAGTAATGGTAATTATCGGCAATGAAGTATTATCGGGCCGTACTGAAGATAAAAATCTTAATTTTTTAGCAAAAGGTCTAGGAAAAATAGGCGTCACATTATTTGAAGTTAGAGTTATTCCCGATGTGCAGTCTTTAATTATAAATACGGTTAACGAGCTTAGAAAAAAATTTGATTATGTGTTTACAACCGGAGGAATTGGTCCAACACATGACGATATAACTACCGAAGCTATAGCTAAAGCCTTTGATGTACCTTTGCTGCGTCATGAAGAGTCTTACAAAAAGATTGAAGCATATTATAAAGGCGAACTAAACGAAGGGCGTATAAAAATGGTTACCTTGCCAAAAGGTGCTAAGCCAATCAATAACGTTATAAGTGCAGCTCCGGGTTTTTATATCGAAAATGTTTATGTGATGGCCGGAATACCTAACGTTATGCAGGCAATGTTTGATGATATAAAACATACCTTAAAAGGCGGTGATCTCATTATGTCAAAAGAAATAGTTATCTATGCCTCTGAAAGTAAAATGGCACCAACCCTAACCAACGCACAAAATAAATATCAGCAAGTAGAAATAGGCAGTTATCCATTTGTGCATGATAATAAGTTTGGTGTAAGTGTGGTGCTGCGCTCATCAGATAGTAAATTGCTAAATATGTCATTTGAACATCTGGTGGATAAACTAAAGGAATTTGGTGAAATTCTTATTTGATAAATAATATAAATACTAATATAAACATCTCTGTATACATGAATCTCTGTATACAGAACTGTCGACATAGAACTGCATACATAGAGGAGCTGTGTTATGAAAAAAATTTATTTTACAATTATTGCCACTATCATGCTTGCCGTCTCAATACAAAATTCCTGGGCAGATACGCCGGTAATGATCATTCGTTTTAATCAGAATATTGTTGAATATGAAAGACCTCTTGCCAAGGTCGTAAAAGCCGCCATAGATAAGAAACCAGAGGTATTCTTTGATGTTGTATCCTTGGTTCCTAAGTCGGATAGTAAAAATAATAATCAAGAAATAAAGGATCATGTTGAATATCTAACTAACAAGGTGGTTGAGAAAATTAAATATTCGGGTGTTGAACAAAATAATGTACGGGTTACCTATCAAAATAGTGATGTAATTAGTGAAAGTGAAGTGCATATATTTGTGCGTTAGGAAGATAAATGGATTTTGCTATAATACTGCAAGCGGTTATACTGGGAATAGTTGAAGGCCTTACCGAATTTATCCCGGTTTCCTCAACAGGTCATTTAATTTTATTAATAGATATTCTTCAGTTTCAGGCTCCACCCGGCAAGACGCTGGAGATTATAATTCAGTTGGGTTCGATACTGGCCGTATGCTGGCTATATAGAAGTAAGTTAGTAAATGTTTTGCTAGGTTTGCCAAGCGTGAGAACCTCCCAGAAATTTGCTATCAATATATTATTAGCTTTTATGCCAGCTGCGATAATGGGAGCTGTATTCCATGATTTTATAAAGCAGGTTTTATTTTCTCCTGTCGTGGTCTCGATAAGCTTGGTAATAGGTGGAATAATTATACTTATAATTGAGAAGTTGCCACTAAAGCAAAAATTTAATAATATTGATCAGTTAAATTTTAAAACTTCTCTTATGATTGGTTTTGCTCAATGTCTTGCCATGATCCCCGGCACTTCCAGATCTGGCGCTACAATAATGAGC
>JBIKME010000103.1:0-4825 GCA_044359415.1 Rickettsiales bacterium
AGTCTACTAGCTTCTCAAGAAAATAATAGACATATTACGTCCATAATCAGCTTCCGCTCTATGGCAAGAACGACGATAACTATAAAACTCATCTTCTAAAATATAGGTATTCTTATTAACATTACTTACTGAAAGTAAATTTAATTTATCTAATTTAGCAGTTATAAATCCAGGTAAATCAAACATAAAGTGATTTGCTTTTACAGAATTGATAAAGAATCTATGATTATTAACATCCGCATTGATAAATTGTTGGTAGAATTCTTGTCCTACCTCATATGATTCCTGAAATATGGTAGGCCCTATAACCGCTGAAATATTACTCGAATCTGCCCCTAGCTCTTGCATAGCTAAAATAGTATTTTCAATAATACCTGATATAGCTCCTTTCCATCCGGCATGTGCAGCTCCTATTACTTTTGCTTTTTCATCAACAAATAATACAGGAGTACAATCTGCTGTTTTTATACCAAGCACTAAACCCGGAACATTCGTCACATGAGCATCTGCTTCATACTTGTTACTAGCTCTGTGTAAATGAGTAACAACTTTATTACTATGAATCTGATATAAGGTATGCAGATCGTCAACCTCAGAATCTACAGACTCCATGGCTAATTTTATATTTTTCTTTACATCAGCCAGATTGTCTTTTGATCCTTCTCCAAAATTTAGAGAGCTATATATACCTCCACTTACACCGCCTATTCGGGTAAAGAATCCATGTATTATAGAATCAGAAGATACAAAATTATCGCAGGTAATCATTTTAGGTTTTATGACAATTCTCCCTAATTAATATCAAAGTCATCTCTACTAAATATAGAATACAGCGCTATCCCATGTTGTGCTAAATTTTCTTTAGCCCCTTCCAGACGATTTACTATAGAAATAACATCTTTAACCACGCAACCTGTTTGCTTTACTGTTGCTATAGCAGCCAGTACCGAACCACCTTTGGTAGTTACATCTTCTACCATTAATACTTTATCTTGAGATGTAATTTCAGGACCCTCAATTAATTTGTTTGAACCACGATCCTTCTTTTCTTTTCTAACATAAAAAGTTTTTAACTGTCTGCCTAATTGATAACTTCTTACACATACGGCAGAAACAATAGGACATGCTCCAAGCTCCAAACCACCTATTGCTGTTACATCATCTGGCAACATATCTAATATTAAATCAGCAGTTAAGTTAGCACCCTCCGGATCTAAAATCGTAGGCTTTAAATCAAATAAATAAGTACTTGTTGCACCTGATGCTAATTTAAAATTACCAATCTTGAGAGATTTTTCTTGAATAATTTGTTTTAGTTTTAGTTTTTT
Organism: Rickettsiales bacterium; assembly: GCA_044359415.1. Lineage (GTDB taxonomy): Bacteria > Pseudomonadota > Alphaproteobacteria > Rickettsiales > UBA6187 > 1-14-0-20-39-49. The sequence continues at coordinate 1,329 of JBIKME010000103.1, forward strand.
TGCAGAAATATCCATATTTTTCTCTAATTGAAAAACCTAAAATAGTTATAAATCTCTTTTAAATCAATATAATATATTAGCAGTATATCCAATCTCTTTATAAAAAATCCTGAGCTTCTTTACGTTTCATTTTGTGTCATTAGAAACATACTCCTGCACATAAAATTTTATTCTTACAGTTTACGTTCAAAGATGGTAAGCAAACAATCATGCAGCGGTTCTGCTACTTCCAACATTCTCCCTAATTCTTTGTTCTAAACTTGTAGCTTGAGTCCGTTGTTCAGGAGCTGCGCTAGCATCATTTTGTTGAGAAATTGTATGCAGTGCAGTAGCAAGTTTATCGGGATCTATTGTACCTTCTGCATCTACAACCGTTACTGTTCCTTTGTTTATTGCATCAAAAAGATTGTCACAAGTTGATATCGAAAAACCTGGCCTGACAAGACCAGTACTACTATCAAACATATGAGGATGCATAGCACGTAAGAAAGGTACGTTTGTTCCGGCTGCTGGGTTTCTTTCAAAACTTTCTGTTAGAACAGGCAATACCTGATCTAACTCTGCAAGAGCATTTACTACTGCAGGCATTTTGCCATATATTGTGCCAAACTGAGAATCACTTTTACCATCTCCTACTCCACCCATAATAGCGTTAACACCATATTTCTTTGCAAGGTTCGGCAGTAAATGCGCCGGAATCATATCATCTTTTAATGATGAAGGCTTAGAACCGGCATCACCTTGTACTAAAGAAATTGTTCTAGCGGTTAAACGAGTGTGCAGAATTCTTGTACCATCATACATTTGCTCTGGAGCAGGAAGTAGAGAGCCCTCTTTCAAACCGAAAGCTCTGCTTAAAAGCTTATGTGGGGGTGTACCTGTCTCATCTGCTCTAAGCACCGCATTTGCAACAGGTATGGATAATTTTCCTCCAAGTTCAGTCATCTCTGTTACAGGATGTTCTACTTGAGCTCTATCATTAATTTCACAACCACCTATTTCACCAGTATCAGGATTATATAATAATTCCAGTGTGGCAACACTTTTATGACCTAATTCTGCTAAATAATCTGCTACCATTTTACCGCTTCTTATAATAGTTCCAAAAGTATCATCCGGTAAATCACCTCTTATACAACTATATTCTGAATCTTTTTGCCCATAAATTTGTTTTGTACAATCACGACAACCTGCTACCATTCCTCCACCATCTGTACCATTCATAATTAATTGAACTTCTAGATGTCTTAAATTGCCTGGTAACATACGCTCAGTTTCACATGTATTATCAGACCATAAAATATCAGCTTCCTTACGCACCGCTAATACTTGAAACAGATAATGTTTATAATTTTCTTCCTCTGATTTTTTTGTATCAAATTTTACAACACGCTGTCCTCTTCCGCCGCCTCCAGCATTTGCCTTAATAAGAACTCTATCACCAATTTTTCTTGCAGCCTGATATTCCCTACGGAAAATAATGTCTAATATCCTATCAACAGGCAAATTTTTAGATAAATTATTACAATAAGTCTCCATACTTGCAATATTTCCATGATGATTATCAATAAATGGAACATTAAGTTCAGGTGCAACAGTTTGTAACATATGTCTAAAACCACTTTTACTACCTACAGCCCTTAACTGATCGCCGGTAGCACCGGTATATCTAATACCTAAAGAATCTGCTGCATCTGAGAATTTCGCCGACTCAGAATTAAAACCATACATTCTTTCGACAAGTAATCGTCGTCCTTCAGGTAGAAAATTTTGTAGCCGCTTCAATCCTTCTAAAGCTCCATCTACAGAATGACTTGTAACAGGCACAATACCATATTTTGCATATTTAACAACCGGCGTAGTAAAATCGCCACCTGTAGTCAAAATATACGGATCCACTCCAACCCAATATCGATAATCTTCTGCTGCCTTAGCAGCAGCTACTCCTCTATTATCAATAACAGGTACATATCCATCTAACATAGAAAAATCTACAGTTAAGGAAGGTCTAGCATCGTAGCGACTAATCCCCCGCTCTTCATCGGCAGTTAACTTCAACCTAGTTGTGTTATCTGCCTTCGCCGCTACAATGGCTTGATGAATAGTACTAAGATCCGCGCGCAATGGGCCTTCAAGTGCCTGAGAATTTGTATTTAATATTTCTGCAGCTCTTGATTTTACAGAATCAACATTTGCACCTGCTACATAAGTTGGTACATTAGATTTCCCTAAAATTTGCTCCGATCTGCCGGAAGGATTAAAAGAAAATAACATACTATTTACATCTACAGCATCATTGACCCTACATTTAGTATGACCAACCTCTCCTGAATGAGGAGCTTTAATCTGTATATCCATTTTCATAGCACTAACTACTGCAAGTACGTCTCCGGCTTTTACTGACTGCCCTTCTTTTACAAAAATTTGACTTATAGTACCAGCAACATTAGTTCGTACCGTACCGCTATCTAATTCTTGAACAATTTCATGCATCCGGCCAAGATCTGCTTCTTGACCACCTATCACACGATTCAAGATACTTAAAGATATGTTGTCTCTTCGATCACGGCTAAATAATGGAACCAGCCCACGAACATTCAAATCCTCATCAACATATTTTCTATCTAAACTCAATATATCGCCAATACATTGTCTTAAGCTATAACCACTTTCTAATGCAGCAGCAACCTGCTCAGGGTTTTGCGAAACATACTGAGCTACCCTATTTTCAATATTTTTTCTTTCAATTTCACGCAAAGTTTTATCATAGGTTACTATCTGATTATTATCCATTTTCCCGGAAAAATATAAATTTCTCATTTCTTCGGTATAATCAGGCTCAGGGTGCAAACCTCTGGCGGACCTTGCAAGAGCCCTTTTATAAGCATCTTTATTACCATTGAATTTATGCGGATCAGGCTCACAATTAACCCACGGAGTTTTGCTACGCCTATGAAATTCTTCCGGACCAAGATAAAAGCCTTTAGTTATACCGCTTTGAATAGCACCTAGCTCCAAAAGATATTTCATATTACTAACGGCATCTGAAGCTTGCGCATCACCTACATTGACTAATAAACCATCTGTTCTTAATTTTTCCAGTAGTGTTTGTGTTGTCTCATGCCATTGCATTTCTTCACCATATGGCTGTCCATCAAATATTACCTTAGCTTCTGTTAATTTAGCTATAATCAGAGGAATATTTTCTTTGTCAATATTGCCAATGTGCGGATGAGCTAAGGCTAACAAGGCAGTGCGAGCATCCTCTACTGAAGGCCTTAATAATCCACTAGATAATAAGCTTATAGCTTTATCCTCACAGTCATATAACTTATCAGGAATCTGACTAGCAGAAGGTAAATCTCTACCGGCTCTCGCAATAGCCTTAGAAAATATAGCATGTGGTGGAACAGGCATTTCATTATCCCTAAAGAACTTCACTTCGTTATCACCTAGTCCTTCAGCAATCATTGATATTTGCTCATCGGTTAAAGGCA
>JBIKME010000007.1:0-12988 GCA_044359415.1 Rickettsiales bacterium
TACTAACTATCGCAAGAATAATCGCAGGAAACCCGCCGCCGCTTCCCAAATCAGTTATAACACCTACGTCCTTAGGTAAATATTTAATCAACTGAACAGAGTCCAGTATATGCCTGCTCCATAACTCCTCAGGTGACAATGTTTTTTTACTTACAAGATTAATAGAATTATTCCATCTAATTATCTGTTCAGAAAATTTAACAATATCAGAAAATGTTTCACGTGAAACATCGGTGATATTATTTATTTCATTAAAATGCCGCTCGTGAAACATGATCTATAAAAATATATGCTTTTTTCTCAATATGCCCTCATCCGTATCAAATGTCAAAATGTTTCACGTGAAACATAGAATAATTAAGCAGCTTTAATCTGCTTAATATACACAACAAGAGCCGTAATTGCTGCGGGGGTAATCCCAGGAATCCTGCTGGCAGCTCCGACAGTAGCCGGCTTGGCGGCGCTTAGCTTTACCCTTGCCTCATTAGGTAGGCTAACCTTATCAGAGTTATAATTAAAATCAGAAGGTATTTTAATATTTTCACTTTTTTTGAAGTCAATTATTGTAGCTTCCTGCTTATCTAGATAAGAGGAGTATAGAGCCTCAATTTCTAATTGCTCAATTATATCAACAGGCATTTCTGATAACTGAGGCCAAGCCCGCTTCAAATCATCAAAAGAAATTTCAGGGTATCTTAGAAGCTCAAAAGCGGTTCTTTTTATTCCATCCTGATTTATTGCAATATTATACTCAGAAGCTTTATTAGGGGAAATTATCAGTGCGTTTAGCATGTCTCTTGCCGCATCTAGTTTTTCCTTTTTTTTAGCAAACGCCCGCATCCTTTCATCTGATATACAGCCAACCTCCTGCCCTCTTAATGTCAATCTTAGATCTGCATTGTCAGCTCGCATTGTTAACCTATACTCAGCACGTGAGGTAAACATTCTGTAAGGCTCACTGGTTCCTAAAGTAATTAGATCATCTATCATTACTCCAATATAAGCATCAGATCTATCTAATATAAAGTCGTCATCTTTATTTTGCGCCTTTAAAGCAGCGTTAATGCCTGCCACCAACCCCTGCCCTCCAGCCTCTTCGTAGCCGGTGGTGCCATTTATTTGCCCAGCTAAATATAACCCGCCAATCTTTTTAACCTCAAGGGTAGATCTTAGCTCCCGCGGATCAACATAATCATATTCAATAGCATATCCGGGCTGGGTCATCACCGCGTTTTCCAGGGCCGGAATTGATTTTAGTATTGCCAGCTGCACATCTTCAGGTAAAGAAGTAGATATGCCGTTAGGATATACTATATTTGTACTCAAACCCTCAGGCTCCAAAAATATCTGATGAGTCTCTTTGTGAGAAAATTTTACAATCTTATCTTCTACAGATGGGCAATATCTGGGTCCAACACTAGAAATTTTTCCAGAATACATCGCCGATCTTGTGATATTTTCTTCTATGATTCTCTTGGTTTCCAAGGTAGTTTTAATTATATAACATGAAATTTGTGGCACTTTTATCCTATCAGTCATATACGAAAAAGGCCTCGGCACATCGTCTCCGGACTGCCTTTCGGCCAGATCCCAATTAATTGTATTTCCATCAAGACGCGGTGGAGTACCTGTTTTTAATCTGCCCATTTTTAGGTCCAAGCCATACAAAGTATCAGACAAACCAATTGAAGGCTTCTCTCCAACCCTTCCTGCTTCAGTGGTTTTATCTCCGATATGAATTAACCCTCTTAAGAAAGTACCAGTGGTTAACACAACTTTCTTTGTATTAATAATCTCACCTTCAGCGGTCTTAACAGCCTTCACTTTGCCATCTTCGATCAAGATATCTTCAATGGAAACATATTTAATAGTAAGATTTTCATAATTTTCTAGTATTTCAGATACGGCTTTTTTATATAAACTCCTATCTGCCTGCGCTCTAGGACCCCAAACAGCAGGACCTTTGCTTGCATTTAAAATTCTAAAATGAATGCCTGCCCTGTCGATTGCTCTACCCATTATTCCGTCAAGAGCATCTATTTCTCGAACAATTGTGCCCTTTGCTACACCGCCTATCGCCGGGTTACAGGACATCTCCCCCAAATTGTCTTTCTTTATTGTAACCAGAAGAGTACTAGCACCCATTCTTGCAGAAGCAGCGGCGGCTTCTATGCCGGCATGCCCGGCACCTATTACAGTTACATCATAACTATTCATTATATCTCTCTCGTTTCAATAAATGTTTCACGTGAAACTTTGCTGTGCATTATACCAAAATAATTACATTATCGCAATTAATAAACTTTTATTTTCCAATGCAAAATTTACTAAAGATTTCATCCAGTATTTCTTCTATATTAATATAGCCGGTTATCCTGCCAATTTCCAAAGCAGCCAAACGCAAATTTTCACAAGAAATTTCCAACTCCGTATTTACATCAAATTTATCCAAAAACCCAACCGCCTGGGTTAAATGGTTTCTATGCCTCTGCCTTGTAATAATAGGATCGCCCGTGATTGAGATATGATTTGATGCCATGTCTGTTAATTTAGATATAAATTTATCTATACCCTGCGCTTTGGCAACTGAAATTACAATCGGATTATATTTTTTAATACTATCTGATATCTCAACATTTTTAACCAAATCAGCTTTGCTAATTACAACCAGCGTATCTTCATCAATTAATTTATATGTCTTGAGGTCTATATGTGGCAGCTCTGTTGCATCAAACAATGCTATTTTTATCTCCGCATCTTTAACTTTACTTAAGGTTCTCCTTATCCCCTCCTCTTCGATTTTCTCTTTAGTATCGCGCAACCCTGCGCTGTCTATAAGTGTTAATGGGATTTCATTAAGATCTAAATGTACCTCTATTAAATCCCTAGTAGTGCCGGCAATGTCAGATACAATTGCTATATCTCTTTTTGCTAAATTATTTAACAACGAAGACTTTCCGGAATTAGGAGCACCAATAATTATCGCATGAATACCAGAACGCAGCTTTTGACCACAAAGATTATCATCTAAATGTTTACTAATAGCTTTATTCAAACTTTCTACTTTTTGCTTTACTTGTTTTATAACTTCATAGGGTATTTCTTCGTCCGGAAAATCTATATAAGCCTCGATATTAGCTAGTATGGATACTAAATCAGCTCGCCAGCCATCATAAAGATCTCCCAGAACTCCGGTTTTCTGTCTAATTGCTTGCCTGGCCTGAGCTTTTGTTTCTGCGTCGATTAGGTCAGCTAACCCTTCTGCCTCGGTTAAATCCATTTTACCATTATCAAAGGCGCGCTTGGAAAACTCGCCGGGAGCCGCCATTCTTACACCTTCTACTTTAGATAAAATCTCTAAAATCTCTTTTGTTACAGCCCTACTTCCATGAATATGAAGCTCTACAATGTCTTCTCCTGTAAAACTTTTAGGGGCCGGAAACCATAAAACCAAAGCTTCATCAATCTGTTCGTTATTAACGAAGTTCATAACTTTCTTTAACATCGCAACCCTAGGAACAACAAGCGCATCACCTATTAATACCTTAAGGCAAGTCATTGACTTACTCCCGGATATTCTGATAATAGCAACCCCTGACTTTACGGGAGCAGTTGCTGTAGCAAATATAGTATCCATAATTTACTTATATAATTAAAATACTCTTAAAATAGCAGCGTTCTGTATATAATATTTTGTATATATAGCAACTAGTTAACTAGCTTCAGCGTACAAATAATTACATTGCAAATTTTATTTATTTAACTATTAAATAAATTATTATTATTTACACAACAAACCGATCTACAATAACTTGTTGCTACCTCACTAAAAACAAGGACTCACCAACCGTTTTTTATTCCGACTCCAAATCAGGTTCTGCAGGCCCTGCGTTTGGACCCAGATCAGCCTGACCCTGCACAGCTGAAGCACTAACAGCTTCCTTACTGCCTCCACCACCAGACAGGCGTGGATTCTCGGCTTCTAATTGAGTACAAAATATCTCCGCTATCGTAGCGTCAATTAACGCAGTGGTAAGTGTGGCAATCAGCAAATCTAGTTTTGTATCTTATGGCTTAACTCAGGCAAATGGCTGGTGTCGAGGTTATTTGGACTTCAGGCAATAACGACAACGCCAGAATGGAAGTAAAAACTCTCTGCTGGTAAGGTTACGCTGTTTTTACCGATGAGATAATCAATTTCAGAAAAGCTAATAAAGATATGAATTATTTTATTCACAATACCGGATTTTATATTTTTCTATACACAATCTATAAATAAAATGTTATATGCAAGGGTTATATGCAAAGCGTGCTAAATTGTTATAAGAGATGTGCTCATGAATGCTTCACTACAAACTACATTGAAAATTATTGACGAAATATCCAAAGAAGTGTCGAAAGCGCCTAAAAAACTACAGGACGAAGGACTTTTAGAATTTGTACAGGAATTCTACAAATTCACACCATCAGGTGATTTAGAAAATAAGAATCCTAAAAAATTAAGCACCGCAGCAATAAGTTTATTTGAGTTCATAAGGCAAAAACCACAAAAAGATCCTAAAATTAGAATCTACAATCCGACTAAAGATATTTACGGCTGGGATAGCGCTTATACTTATATTGATATCCTTAATAGCGATATACCTTTCCTGGTTGATTCACTCAGTGAAGAGCTGAAAAGAATGGACTTGAAAATTCGTAGATTATATCATCCGGTGGTTGCTACAGAACGTGATAATAAAGGAAATTTACAGAATTTATATACATTAAAATCAGACCCGAAAGGAAAAGCGGAATCTGTAATCCAGTTTCAAATAGCTAAAAAAAACGAATCTCAGATTGAAGAAATAAAAGCCAATCTTGAAAAAATATTGTTGTCGGTAAAGATAGCCGTTGATGATTGGGGCAACATACTCAGAAAAGTGAATTACGTTGTTACGGAGATTTCTGCTTCAGCAGGATATCTTTCAAGCTCTTATAGTAATACTCAGAAAAACCAAATCAATGATAACGCCCTTGAAATAAAGGAATTTCTTGAGTGGCTAAAAGACGGAAACTTTGTATTTTTAGGTTATACGGAATACCATAGAGGAAAAAAAGGACAGCCAGAGCTACTAAAAGAATCAAGTTTAGGTATATTAAAAATAGAGGACCCTCTATTAACGCCAAGGGACTGGGATATTGTTGACGGCAATCCGCTGCTTGGAAAAAACAGGCAGTTAATTGATATAACCAAGGCAAACAGAAAATCTCAAGTACACAGACCTGTTCATATGGATTACATAGGTATAAAAAGACTGAATGAAAAAGGAGAGGTAATAGGGGAGCATAAATTCTTAGGGTTATTTACTTCTTCGGTATATTATCAATCCGCAAAAAACATCCCTATTATCAGAAAGAAAATAGAGTCTATTCATGAAAAGTCTGGTTTTGCGGAACTTGGACACAGTAGTAAGGCTCTATCGGCTATTTTAGAAGATTTTCCAAGAGATGAGTTGCTTCAAAGCTCTGAAAATGATCTGTTTGAAACCGCGCTTGGTATAGTTCTACTTAACGTACAGCCAAAAGTTAGACTATTTGTTCGCAAAGATGAGTTTGAACGCTTCTTAAGTTGCATAATCTTTATTCCCAAAGAAAATATGAGTACAGCTCTGCGCTTAAAAATGGAAGATATCCTAACAAAAGCTTTTAATGGCAATGTTGCCAATCATTACACGCAAGTTACAGAATCACATTTAGCCAGATTACAAATAATTATTAAAACAACTCCAGGCTCTATTCCAGAATATGATGAAAAAGAATTAGAAAAACAGCTTGCTTCTGCCGCTCGCCGCTGGACTGATGAGTTACATGAATTTTTATGTAACCGCTTCGGTGAGGATAAAGGAGAAGAATTCTTTGATAACTATAAGGAAGCTTTCTCAGTTAGTTATCAAAACCGCTTTTCTGTTCAAGACGCTTATTACGATATACTGCAAATTGAAAAAATCATAGGCGGAAAGCATGTGTCCTTTGATATTTACGAATCTCTGGAGGGAACAGAGGATATTTTTGAATTTAAGATCTATACCAACAATAAGCAAATCAGACTATCACACATAATGCCTATATTAGAAAATATGGGGTTATCAACTTTAGACGAACACACTTATGTTGCAAAACCTTTAAGCACAACAATACAAGGCGTATGGATCCATCGCTTTAGATTCATAGTCATAGGCGTAAAAAAACCAAAGCTAAGCGAAATAAAAGACAATTTTGAACAGGCTATATTTAAGACTTGGGAAGGACATATACAAAATGACGCTCTTAATAAGCTGATCTTACTTGCTAATCTTAAGTGGCGTGACGTAACAATGGTGCGTGCCTATTGCAAGTTTCTGCAACAATCAAGATTTGCCTATAGCCAGGCTTATATTCAGTCCGCCTTATGCAACCATCCAAAACTGACTGCAAAGTTGGTAAATTTATTTTATAGCCGCTTTGACCCTGAATATGGGGCAAATAGACAAGCAGCTGAAACCAGCATACAAGGCGAAATTGAATCTATTCTAAGTACGGTTTCAGACCTTGCTGAAGATAGAGTCATAAGAGGTGTTTATGAGCTTATAAGCGCCACTTTACGAACAAACTTCTTCCAAAAAAACGGAGAAAATGCCTATAAAGATTATATATCCTTTAAACTAAGCTCCGCAAAGATTTCCTGGTTACCGGCACCTAAGCCATTCGTGGAAATCTTTGTCTACTCATCTAGAGTAGAAGGCGTACATCTAAGGGGCGGGAAAGTTGCTCGCGGAGGATTACGATGGTCAGATAGAACGGAAGACTTTAGAACTGAAGTACTAGGGCTTATGAAGGCACAAATGACTAAGAACTCCGTTATTATACCAGTAGGTTCCAAGGGTGGATTTGTTGTAAAACAGGCCCCAGAAACCGGCGGTAGAGAAGCATTTATGGCCGAGGGCATAGAATGCTATAAAACTTTCTTGCGCGGACTTTTGGACGTTACCGATAATTTAGTCGGTGGCAAAATACAACCCCCAAAAGATGTTGTAAGACATGATCAAGATGACGCTTATCTTGTAGTTGCCGCCGATAAGGGTACGGCCACATTTTCTGATATAGCAAATTCAGTTTCTGCTGAATATAATTTCTGGTTAGGAGATGCCTTTGCTTCGGGAGGCTCTGTTGGATACGATCATAAAAAAATGGGTATAACTGCCCGTGGCGCATGGATATCTGTTGAGCGTCACTTTAAAGAAGCTGGTGTAAATATAAATAAAGACGACTTTACAGTCATTGGCATTGGCGACATGGCAGGAGATGTTTTCGGCAATGGAATGTTATGCTCACAACATATTAAATTAGTCGGTGCCTTTAACCATATGCATATCTTTTTAGATCCTAATCCGGATGCGGCTATAAGCTACAAAGAGCGTGAACGTTTGTTTAGATTGCCTAGATCAACATGGGCTGACTATAATAGCGGCTTGATATCAAAAGGAGGCGGAATATTTGAGCGCAGCGCTAAAAATATCAAGCTTTCAAAAGAGATAATGATGTTATTGGATATTGAACAACAAAGCGTTACTCCCGATGAATTAATCAAACATATGCTAAAGGCACAGGTTGGATTAATCTGGAATGGAGGAATAGGAACTTATATTAAGTCCCGAAGCGAATCAAATGAAGCGGTGGGCGATAAAACAAATGATAATTTGCGTATCAATGGAGAGGACATAAGAGCAAAAGTGGTAGGAGAGGGTGGAAACCTGGGCTTTACTCAATTAGGACGTATCGAGTATGCTAAGAAAGGGGGCCGCATTAATACTGATGCAATTGATAACTCTGCGGGAGTTGATTGCTCCGACCACGAAGTTAATATTAAGATTGCCTTAAGTAAAGCTGTTGAGGATAAAAAGCTTACTATAGCAAATCGTAATAAATTACTCGAATCTATGACCGAAGAGGTTGCTGAGTTAGTATTAAGTGATAATCGTTTACAAACCCAGGCTCTGACTATCGCTCAGTTACAGGGATCATCTTCTTTAGAGGTTATGGGGAGATTAATTTCTTCTTTAGAAAGAAACGGATATCTCAATAGAGCAATAGAATTCTTACCAACAGAAGAAGAAATATTGAGAAGAAGCACTGAAAATAAAGGCTTAACTCGTCCTGAGCTCAGTGTGGTTTTAGCTTACAGCAAAATAGTTCTTTATGCAGAATTACTGGCCAGCAATCTACCTGACGATTCTTATTACGAAGAAGACCTGGTAAGATATTTCCCAGAGAAATTACAAAATAAATATTTAGCTGAAATAAAACAACATCCTCTACGCCGAGAAATTATCGCGACATCTGTAACCAACAGCATTCTAAACAGAATTGGTAGCGCTTCATTCTTCCATATCCAAGAAGATACCGGAGTGTCAGCTTGCGATATTGCTCGCGCCTATACAATAACTAGAGATGTTTTTGAGTTACGCGATTTGTGGGATGACATTTCTGCTGTTGAAAACATCACCTCCGAACAACAAAAAGAGTTGTTTTTGGAGGTTCAGAATGTGGTTGAAAGATCTACTTTATGGTTCCTAAGAAACTATCCTCAACCTTTAAAAGTAAATGACGCGATAAAAGACTTTGCGCCAGGGGTGGGTGATTTATTTGCATGCTTAGCCAAAATTATGCCAAAACCACTACAAGAAATATATGATATCAGGCTAAACAGATATATCGATTATGGACTATCTAAAAAATTAGCTAATAAGCTAGCAGGTTTAGAGGCATTAGTGTCGGCTTGCGATATAGTAGAAGTTGCTCGCAAATCTAATTTAGAGGTAGCTATAGTAGGAAAACTCTATTTTGAGTTAGGCTCTAGATTAAACTTCAACTGGATACGCAGAGCTTTATCACGTATGCCATCTCACAGCTATTGGGAAAAATTATCTCATAAAAGCTTAACTGAAGAAATATACGGTGAACAAAAACGGCTTACCTCAAGAGCGGTAAAGCATTTATCCAAAGATAACTCATGCCTAGATGCTGCTAACGAGTGGGAAGAAAAGAACATAAAACAAGTCCGTCGTTACAATGACTTCCTAAAGGACCTCAAGGTACATGAAGAACCGGAGCTATCAATGATCATAATAGCTATAAGAAAAATACAGGAAATTTCTGCTAATTAGTTGCTCTTAATGGAAAGGCTAGTGTTTTAAGCTAAAACATTAGCCTTTTCCGCTGAAGTAATAACCTCTAAAACCTGTTAAACGGTATATATAATAATCCAGAGAATAATCTTCATATGGCTTGATTTGTATATTGCCTATACGCTCGGAAGATACAAAAAAGGCCTCTACATCACTTATCGAATCTCTTTGCGTAACAAATATAAAATCTTTATCCTTCAGATCATTTATATCAGTTGTTAATTCATAATGGTCTCCCGACCTGCCTAAAGGATTCCATTTTACAGCATTAAAAGGATGCGGCTTTACATAATATAACAACTCAGAATGAATCTTTCTTGACTCGGTTAACAAAACCCCTTCCGGATAGGCCTCGAGTAATATCTGCACTGCCGATCCCAGCTCTTTCCAACCATGAACTCTCTTAAAAGGGTCTTTTATTTTTCCTTCGGACAATACCGTTTTGCTACCATTTAGCTCTATAAAAGGAATATATTTTAGCATATAAAAATTTGTAAGCATTACAGCGGCAACAACATGCAAAGCAATTGATATATTTACTAAATACTTACGATTTGTTTGTATCAGGGCAGCAGTAACAATAATTACCGCCGGAATATAAACCGGAGCAGCCCAGTTTGCATGCGCTCTTGAGATTAAGCTTACTGCCAGTATTACCAAAAATAACGGTAGTATGAAACAAAGCAGGAATTTACTCTCTGAGGATATATCCTTTATTCTTAAAGCATTGGCCAGTATAAACAATAAGTAACCAAAAAATATAGGGCCGAATACACCAAACTGAGATCCTAAAAATTCAATCATATTCCCAGGATACACTGATAAACCAGATCCAGTAGCATTTGCCTTTGTATGCATAAAACTAGCAAAGCCATTATTAAAATTCCAGAAAATATTAGGTAAGCAAATAATCATCGCTATAACACAGGCTGTCCAGAAACCTGATGCCTTAAAAAACTTTCTGTTTGACTCTATCAAACTCAAATATAACAGCACAGATACTAAGAATAAGAGCATATTATACTTGCTCATCATCCCAAAACCAGCAGCAATACCGGCTATAATCCAATATTTTAATTTATCTTCCTTAATTGCCTTAATAAAAAATAATGTTGCTATTGCCCAAAACATTAACAGGGGGGGGTCCGTAGAAATTAAAGCCGACGATAATGAAACCGCAGGTAAAGTTAAATATGCAACAGAACTATAAAAAGATATTCTATTATTTTGATATATGTGCTGCGCAATAAAATAAACCACACCAGATGTAATTGCGTGCATCAGAGGAGACGACAATCTAATACAAGCCTCAGTGTCACCACAGATGCCGGTTGTAAGAGATATAAGCCAAGATACCATCGGCGGTTTAGAAAAAAATCCCCACTCAAAGCTTTGCGCCCAATGCCAATACTGAGCCTCATCAAAGAATAAATTAAACTGCTCTAATGAAAGATAATATACTCTTAAACCGGTAACTAAAAATATTATTGCAAAAGCTAATTTGAAATTATTATTTAAAGTCATATAATTCCTTCCTGCGGAGAGGACGCTTGAGCTACATCTCTTACTTGCATACGCCCTGCTAAAAATGCCAGTCTTCCTGCCTCCACAGCCGCCTTCATAGCACTTGCCATTAACATCGGGCTTTCAGCGTCTGATATAGCTGTGTTCATTAAAACACCATCACAACCAAGTTCCATTGCAAAGGCTGCATCTGATGCGGTTCCAATTCCAGCATCAACTATAACCGGAACTTGCGCGTTTTTGGTTATCAGCTTGATATTATGACTATTTAAAATTCCTAATCCTGATCCTATAGGCGAGGCAAGAGGCATTATTGCGGCACAGCCTATCTCTTCTAAAACCTTAGCCAGGACCGGATCATCGGTACAATAAACCATTATATCAAATCCATCCTCAACCAGTATTTTCGCTGCTTTCAACGTTTCCGTCATATTTGGATATAAAGTTTGTTTATCCCCGATAACCTCAAGTTTTGCCAAATTACCACTTCCTGCCTCTCTTGCCAGACGTAGAGTTCTGACAGCCTCTTCAGCTGTATAACAGCCTGCAGTATTAGGTAAATATGTATATTCAGACGGCGGCAGATAATCTTGAATACTACCACTTTGCGATAAATTAATTCTTCGTAAGGATACAGTAATGATTTGAGCAGAAGAAGCCCTTATAACATCTTTAGTTTGTTCAAAAGAACTATATCTGCCGGTTCCAACCAATAGACGTGAATTATATTGTTTGTTAGCTATAGTTAGCTTACTATCGTAATTCATATTTAATCTTTCTTATTTGATGTTTCTTTTCTTCTTTTTAAGTTATCGCGCAAATTTGCCGCCGAACGCTTAAGTGATCTGATTTTATTATCCGATATCTTATTATTGTTCTTATTTTTATCGTTTTTATTCATGATTCAAAAAATACTTGATATAAGTTAGTTTATATGTCAATTATCACTGCCTTACAGTAACTATTTTACTTAATAATTCAAGAATATTATGCCGCCATAGCTCAGGGGTAGAGCGCGTCATTGGTAATGACGAGGTCGCAGGTTCAAATCCCGCTGGCGGCACCAGGACAATAAAGGTAACTTCATGCAAGAAATTAATATACTTGGCACATACTCATTATTTGTAAAAGAAGTTAAACGTTTTATTAAGGTATACAACCAAACTTTATTTATACCAGTAATAAACTCATTACTATTTCTGGCAGTATTTAGCCTGGCGCTAAATGACCGTATAGTAACTATAGCTAACCTACCTTTTAAAGAATTTATGGCCGCCGGGTTAATTATGATGGCTGTAATGCAAAACGCCTTTGCAAATACCTCTTCATCATTTATTATGGGTAAAGTACTAGGCACCATCATCGACTATCTTATTCCTCCGCTTTCGGCTTTAGAAATTGTTTTTGCTATGGTATTAGCCGGAA
Source organism: Rickettsiales bacterium (assembly GCA_044359415.1). Taxonomy (GTDB): domain Bacteria; phylum Pseudomonadota; class Alphaproteobacteria; order Rickettsiales; family UBA6187; genus 1-14-0-20-39-49. The sequence goes on from JBIKME010000007.1 coordinate 12,156, forward strand.
TTGTTCGCGGTTTATGCGTAGGGTTTTTGGTATTTGTTGCCGTCTCTGTATTTGTTGACTTAGAAGTGAAACATATTTGGTATAGCTTATTTTTTATCACTTCAGCTGCAATGTTACTTGCGGCACTTGGAATATTTGCAGGAGTAATCGCGGAAACATTTGATCAAATGGCGGCAGTTACAAGCTATATTATCACACCGCTTACTTTTTTATCCGGAACATTCTACTCGGTACATAAATTACCCCCATTTTGGCAAACAGTAAGTCATTACAATCCTTTCTATTACATGATTGACGGCTTTAGATACGGCTTGACTGGTTATAGCGACAGCAGCGTCTCCACAGGAATAGTTGTTATGATTATTTCAAATATTGTGGTTTGGGCAGTCGTTCAGATCATGATTTCATACGGATATCGTATAAAAAGTTGACATGTTAAAATATGTAACGTAAAAAATGTTTAATTTGAATAAAGGGAGAATGGTTCTGTGTCATCAGTATTGCCTATTTACAATAGAAGCAATTTAAGAATCGAACGCGGTGAGGGTGTTTATTTATACACCGCCGACGGTAAGCGTTATCTGGACTTTGTGTCCGGAATTGCGGTTAATTGCCTTGGACATAATCATCCTAGACTAATTGACGCTCTTACTATTCAAGCAAAGAAAGTCTGGCAGCTATCTAACTTATATGAAATTCCTGGCATGGAAGAGTTTGCCGAGAAGCTTACAAAAAACAGCTTTGCCGATAAGATATTTTTTTGCAATTCCGGGGCAGAGGCAATTGAATGCTGTATAAAGGCTGTTCGTAAATATCATGATGTCACAGGAAGA
>JBIKME010000047.1:0-7356 GCA_044359415.1 Rickettsiales bacterium
AGACCTAATAAGTTTAGAATAATATCCTTTACCGGCGCCTTTCACGGCAGAACATTAGCTGCTATCTGGGCAAGCAAGCGGGATCCTTTGATTCAAGAGGGCTTTGGTCCAGCCGTAGATGGCTTTGATAACGTAGAATTTAATGATATCGAGGCGGTAAAAGAGGCAATAACAGATGAAACAGGGGCGATTTTAATAGAACCGATTCAAGGAGATGGCGGAATACGCAAGGCAGACAAAAATTTCTTAAAACAACTTAGGAAAATCTGTGATGAGAAAAATATATTGTTATGCTTTGATGAAATTCAGTCAGGAATGGGAAGAACAGGGAAACTATTTGCACATGAATTATACGGTGTAACACCTGATATACTTACAAGCGCAAAAGGCATAGGGGGAGGCTTTCCGCTTGGAGCATGTTTCTTTACCAAAAAGGCAGCACAAGGAATGACTTTTGGCACCCATGGAACCACATATGGCGGCAACCCTCTTGCTATGGCAGTGGGCAATGCGGTTATAGATGAAATTTTATCACAAGGTTTTCTAGATAGAGTTACAGAATCCGGTAATATCCTAAAAGAAAAGCTGATAAATTTGGCAAGAAAATACCCAAGAGCAATAGACGAGGTAAGAGGTGAGGGTTTATTACTTGGTATAAAATTTATTCCAAACAACAAAGAGATAGCTAGAAGCTTAGAAGACGGCGGCTTGCTAGTCGCGGTTGCAAGCGATAACGTCGTTCGCTTATTGCCTCCATTAATAATTAATGAACGTCACATAGAAAAAGCGGTAGATATTATTGATAATGTTTGTAAAAAATATTAGCAATTTAATTTTAACTTTATAGGTACAGGTAATTATGTCGATAGAAAACGTAATTAATATTGAAGGCTCATGCGCTTCTGGTGATTTGAAATCTTTTATGAACAATCTTAAGGAGCGCAGCCCTAATGAGCCTGAGTTTCATCAGGCAGTACATGAAGTTGCAGCAAATATTCTTCCCTACACTAAAGACAAACCCGCAATAAGAGCGGCAAAGATTTTGGAACGCTTAACTGAACCTGATCGCGTTATTATGTTTAGAGTTTGCTGGACAGACGATAAGGGTATTGTTCACATTAACCGTGGATACCGCGTTCAACATAATAACGCTATTGGACCATATAAAGGCGGCTTACGTTTTCATCCAAGCGTTTCATTAAGTGTTTTAAAATTCCTGGCTTTTGAACAAACTTTTAAGAACAGCTTAACAGGTTTACCTCTAGGCGGAGGGAAGGGCGGCTCTGATTTTGATCCAAAAGGAAAGTCGGACGCAGAAGTAATGCGCTTTTGCCAGGCGTTTATGACCGAGCTTTCAAAACATATCGGATCTTATACAGATGTACCCGCCGGAGATATAGGCGTTGGCGCAAGAGAAATTGGCTTTTTATTTGGTCAGAACAAACGTCTTAACAATCAATTTGATGGTGTTTTAACTGGAAAAGGGCTTAGCTATGGCGGCAGCTTAATCCGCACAGAAGCTACAGGTTATGGCGTTGTATATATGCTTGAAGACATGCTTAAAACTAAAAAAGAATCCTTAGAAAATAAGTTGCTTGGTGCAAAAGTGGTTACACTTTCTGATTCGAGCGGATTTATTTATGATCGCGATGGTATAACCAGAGAAAAATTAGACTATATTCGCGAGCTAAAACAAGGACGCAGAGGGAGAATTTCAGAATATGCAAAAGAGTTTGGAGTTGAATATTTTCCTGGAGAACGGCCTTGGAAAATAAAATGCGATGTTGCCTGCCCGTGCGCGACACAAAATGAACTTGACGCAAACGATGCAAAAAAATTAATAGATAACGGCTGTATTGCTGTTGCTGAAGGGGCTAATATGCCAACGACAGAAGAAGCTGTAGCAAAATTCATTGAAGCGCGCGTCTTATATTGTCCAGGCAAGGCTTCTAATGCCGGAGGCGTTGCGGTATCAGGTTTAGAAATGTCTCAAAACAGCATGCGCATGGGGTGGTCCAGAGATGATCTTGACAAGCGTCTTCGTAGCATAATATTTAACATCCACGAACAATGCACCGCTGAAGGCCTAGAAAAAGATGGTTATATTAACTATGTTAAGGGATCCAACATTGCCGGATTCAAAAAAGTATCGGAAGCTATGCTTGCTCAGGGTATTTTATAATTATGGCAAAACTGTCTTTGGTTTATGCACCAAATGCCATTTTTAAGAAAATATCTCAACCGATAACTCAGATTACCGAAGAGATTCGCCTGCTTATGCAAGATATGCTCGATCTTTTACAAAGAGAAGATGGGGTAGGAATAGCAGCTCCAATGGTAGGAGTTTTAAAGCGCATTATCGTAATAGATTTGCATGATGACAACAAGCACCATAAATTATTAATGGTTAACCCTAAAATCATAAAGTCATCTAAGGAAATGCATGTTTTTAAAGAAGCATCACTATGTTTTCCTGGAATTGCAGCTGATATAAAGCGTCCCAAAGATATTGAAGTTAGCTATATTGATGAACATGGATTGGAACAAAGCATCGAAGCTAGCGGCTTTTTATCGACTTGCATACAACATGAGATGGATTATTTAGATGGAAAGGTCTATTTAGATTATCTATCCAAGTTAAAAAGAGATACTTTACTTAAGAAAATGAATAAATATATTAAAAGTTTAACACCAAACAAAATTCAGGAGGTACTGGCATAGGGCTTGCTATCTGCCAAGATATAATCGATTTACATAATGGGTCAATATGGGCTATTAATAACAAGATAAACGGCTCTACATTTAGTTTTGTAATTCCTAAGAAACCACAAAAAAGAAAGGAATAATCTTTATGGCAAATGAAGATATAAAGATTTTAATAGTAGATGATGATGAGGTTAATCGCCAATGCGGCGAAATGAATCTAAAAAGATTTACCAAATTTTCTAACGTTGCATCAGCTGATGATGGAATAACAGGATTACAGTTCTTAGAGCAGAATCCTGATACCGACATTGTATTTTTGGATAGAATGATGATCCATATGAATGGTGTTCATATGTTACAAAAAATGAATGAGAACTCCTCATTTAGAAATATTGTCCCGGTCTTCCAAACCGGCGACGTCGGCTTTAAAGAAAAAAGAGAGTGTATTGAGAACGGTTCACTTTATTTACTCCAAAAACCATTCAATTATAATCAGCAAGGCATAATAACTGAGTTTGTCGCCGCTAAAATAAGAGCTAAACGAAGAATGTTCGATTATATAGAATCAAACACCGCTACAGAAACTAATTTTAAGTTCAAAAGCTTTTCTGAAGCTGAACAAGCGGCCGCCCATTTAGCTCTGCATTATCCAAAACCTTTGGAAGTTTGCGAAGCGATCTATGAGTTGCTTATTAACTCTATAGAGCATGGTAACTTAGGTCTTGGTTATAATGCCAAAGCAAATATCTCAGATTATTCTACTTATATAAATGATATTAGTGAAAAACTCGCAGTATCTGATAAGTTCGTCACAGCCAGCCTTGAAAAAACAGGCAAAAAAGTTACGCTTACTATCAAAGATCAGGGGAAAGGTTTTAGGCTACAGGAGTTTCCGGAATTTAACGCTAGTGTCATTCACAAACACTCAGGTCGAGGTATTTATAAAGCTCGTCAAGTGTTTTGTTCCTTAAAATATAGCCAAAATGGAAGTGAAGTGGTTTGTATTGTAGAATAAATAATGTTAAAAAACGGTTCTTTGATCTAAACCTAAACTAGCTATATTTTAGCAATATATAAAAAGATAAAGCCGGCACCTTAGGGTTGCCGGCTTTATCTTTCTTTGATCTTTTCATTAATTTTTTCTTTGCTCTCTAAATGATTGCATTTCTTCTTTAGAAATATTTCCGTCGCCATTTGTGTCCATTTTATTAAAATGCTCATCTTGTCTTGCTTGCATTTTTTCTTTCATTTTTTTATGATGCGCGCTTACTTCTTCTTCGGTCATTGAGCCGTCGCCATTTGTATCAACGTCATTAAATTCGTTTGTATAAAACTCTAAATATTCATCCTTACTAACAGATCCGCTTTTGTCAGAATCCATTTTTTCAACCATCTTTCCTCTTTGAGAACCAGGAGCGTCAGTAGCTCCTTCTGCTTTATCGGCTGCAACCGCAGTAAAAGATGAACATAACAATGCAAGACTTCCAATTATTAGTATTTTTTTCATAAAACGCTCCGAATTATATTATTATGTAAATATCAACCTATCTAGATTAGCAATGTTAGAAAGTTGTGTAAAGGCAAATTCTATCTACAAACAAACTCTTCTAGAGGGACCATATGTTTACCAGGATTATCTTGATCACAATTGCATATCAAGGAGTCTATTACAGATGAAGCTATACTTATTTAATTTGTGTCTTTCTTTGTTTTTTATACAATATTAAAAACTTACATCAATATATGCCAGTATTGAATGATCGGTATTATTGATATAGCCGCTTTGGTGATTAAAAACATTCTCTTTGTTATAACTGTCTTCTAGCTTATCAGAATAGTTATATTTCATATTAACAGCAAATATATGAGCAATCTGAGGCTTATAGCTAACTCCTGCCATCAAATTATATTTGGTTAAAGTATCATTATAATATTTATCATCACTACCCGATAGACTCGTTATAACCGCGGAAACTCCTAAATATGGAGTAAAATTTTGGTAATTTTGCATATCGTAATATAAATTAGATGTAACTTCTGTCTTATCTAACAAATTTTCTGCATATGTAAAATTACTGTAAGCAAATTCCTGTTCAAATCTGGTATTTTTAATAGCGCCGTCGGCAGACAAAGACTTATAACCAAAAGACAGAACACTACTATCTTTAAAAGGATTATTTTCTTTTATATAAAAATCTTCTTTCACAACAGATTGCATAGCCATAGATTGTTTAGCTACAGAAAAATTACTGTATAGCATAATTGAAAATGCAATATATACAAAAACTACCTGTTTTTTCACGGCATACCCCCAAAACTCTTACTTAGAGTTTAAATACTACTGTATTTTTACCTTGATCTTTATAATATTAACATATGCAACTATTAGTTGTCAAACTCATTAATTTTCGTAAAATTATGTCTATGTCGGATTTTGGGAGAATAACAGCTGCTTGACTTATAATTAAAGGATAGCATAATATTCATTATGTAGGCATTTAACACTTAAGGAATATCATAGTATCAGTTAATATGATAACAACCGGTGAAATGCAAAAGGTAATAGCAACGAGAGAGCGCGACCTTCGGCTTGAACTCAATTTAAGCCAGAAAAGTCGGGGTCAGTTATGGCTCTTTAAAAAAGTTTGAGCAAACAGGACAAATATCTTTGGAATCGCCTCTTAAACTGGCTGTAATACTTGGATGTATGGATGATTTTAAGGCACTCCTTTGAAGGATTGTTTGGCATATTTAACGACAGTTTACCAGATGGCTGGGGCCGATTGCTTCTAGATCTAAAATTGATGAGTGCTGGACTTAATCCCGGAAACCTTTCGCCTCTTGATCGTCTTTGTTTTGTCAGAACAAGCGGCATGGGAGCTTTATCTTATGAGCCTGAAAATCCAAGTGCTATCTCTCACATCACCAACGACATCAGTCATGTTTATTTTTTGCCAGCGTTATTGAGCGCGCTACAAAATAAACATGACTTCCAACAACTTTTTCAATGTAACAAACATGAATAAAATATAATGGAGTTCTTATGCCTTAGGGGGGGAATTTAAATTAGCATTGACACCGGTCAAAGTTTGTAATTTTAGTCAGTCAAAGTTATGAGAATATGCAAATGAGTGAGTCGCTTGATAGGGAATAGAATAGAAGATAAGTTAATAGCTTTAAGAAGCAAGACGATTCGACAACTGTTGCTTTTAAGAAATAATTAGGTGTTTTTAATCAAATTATATTTTATAGAGCTATCCATCTTTTTTCTTTTTAATCTTATTTTCATATTTGAAATTTTATTATCAAAACCATTCATATAAAACACTCCTTATTATAATTGAGCCATTTTTCTTAAATTATGCTGTAAGACATATTTTCTGCAGTGACTGTAGGCATTTTCCCATCCGCTGATATAAGTTTTATTTTCTAATAAGCGCCAGTCCTGTTTAAATTTATATCTTAATCTGTATAGATGATTTGCCGAGGCCTGTGCTCCGGACTCACATCCATCCTGCCATCCTGATATATATAACGGAGGATAATTTTTATTTGATTCCGGACCATCAAACATGCTGTATTTCCAAGCCGGAACATTATGACATGCTGATAAAAACAATAATGATAATAATATAATTACTCTCTGCATCTTCATTTTTATATACTGTTTCATCCTATAAACTATATTGGGCAAGACTTTTCATTGAATATCCGCAGTGATTATATCCGTACTTCCAGGCCTTATTATATAACTTGTCATATCTTAAATCCTTATCAAGTACAAATCGGTAACTTCCTATAAACTGATGAAAGCTATTACTTGTAGACGCCAGACCTGAATCGCATCCGTCACTCCATCCTTGACGATAATTCTCAGGACCCTCAGGAGCGTTCATATCCAAAGTTACCGGCTTTCTCCAGTCAAAGCTTTTATTTCGACCAGTGCAGCCGCTTAGCATCCCAAGCATAAAAAATAATATTAATACCGCAAATATCCCGCTTAGTCTCTCTAGCATTGTTGACCTTAGTTTTATTTTTTTAAGCATATTATCTTCCTTAATATTCTAACTTACGACTCATATAAGACATAACAATGCTGAAGTCAACTATTATTTTAATAAACTAGTTTTATAGAATGATTTATTTAAACGGTTTTATTAATAAAGGCTCTTATCTAATTAAACTGCGTATTAAGAGTGTGAATAAGAAATTTTAATTATTCCATATAGGATTTTTTATATTTTGCAAAAATTCCTTATGTGATTCGATTTCTTCGTATGATACAGGAAAGGTGCGTTTTTCTACGTATTTTCTTCTACGAACAGTTTTTTCTTCATATTTTAGAGTGTTTTCATCTAAATCCATCGCCCCTTGCGATCCTCCGATTAACTCAACATATACTTCAGCCAACAATTCTGCATCTAACAGAGCCCCATGCTTTTCTCTTTTAGATAAATCTATGTCGAATTTATTGCATAAAGCATCAAGACTTGCTTTTGCTCCCGGAAATCTATTTCTAGCTATAACCAAAGTATCTATAGCTCTACTATGCTCAATCGGAGCAATTTTTAACTTAGAAAGTTCATTATTTATAAACTTTAAGTCAAAGGCGGCATTATGAATTATTAATTTATCATTCTTAATAAAATC
>JBIKME010000071.1:0-6019 GCA_044359415.1 Rickettsiales bacterium
CATAATGGATTCGGATTCTATTAAAGGCAAACCTCCAATACCAGAACCGATTGAAACCCCTGTTCTCTCACGCTCTTCATCTGATTGAGGGCTCCATCCGGAGTCTTCAATAGCTTGAATAGCAGCTGCCATACCATATACAATAAAGTTATCAACTCTACGTATTTCTTTTTTTGATATCCAATCCTCAGGATTAAAACCATCTAAAGGCTGATCTTCTATTGAAGGAACTGCGCCACCTATTTTTGCAGGCAGATCCGATACATCAAACTTTGATATAGCTTTAATACCGGATTCACCATTTAACATTCTATTCCAAGTCTGCTGTACTCCGCAAGCCAGCGGAGTAACCAGACCCATTCCCGTTATTACAACTCGTCTCATAAAATTATATAGATTATATCAAGAAATATTAATTTTGTTCAAAAATAACAAATATAAAACTAAGCCGCTGCCTGTGCAGACTTAATGAAAGCAACAGCATCTTCCAGAGTTACTATCTTTTCAGCATCTTCATCAGGTATCTCACATCCGAATTCCTCTTCAAATGCCATAACAAGCTCCACTTGGTCAAGACTGTCCGCACCAAGATCATCTATAAAGCTAGCGTTGGCAGAAATTTTACTCTCATCAATATCCAGATGTTCTGCAACTATATTTCTTACTTTGCTTTCGATGTCACTCATATTTACTTTCCAAATTAAATTAAAATAAAAGGGTTAAAATTTTATAAGTTTATAACTCAAGCGGCATACTATTTTGTAATTTTGACATAGTCAATGTTTTTTAGCATCATCTATGCTATACCATTAACATACCACCATTTACATGCATAGTTTGCCCCGTGATATAAGCTGATTCCTCACTTGCTAAAAAAACAGCAGCGTTTGCAATATCTTCCGGTAAACCAAAGGTTCTTGCCGGTATTGTATTTACAATTCGCTCCACCTGCTCCTCATTTAAAGCATCGGTCATGGATGTTTTAATAAACCCGGGAGCAATGCAGTTAACAGTAATACCTCTGGCTGCCGCTTCGGAGGCTATAGATTTGCTCATACCAATTATTCCAGCCTTAGACGCAACATAGTTAGCCTGCCCAGGATTGCCACTAACACCAACCACCGAAGCAATATTAATAATTCGTCCCCATCTTTTCTTCATCATTTTTTTAAAGGCCGCTTTATTTAATATAAAGGTAGCCTTTAGATTAGTTGCTATAACCTCATCAAACTCCTCATCCTTCATACGAAGAATTAAATTATCTTTTGTAACCCCGGCATTGCATACTAAAATATCAAGGCCACCAGCAAGATCAACTGACTTATCTATAAGACAATTAACTTGCTCCGGGTCATTTAAATCACAACTTACGGTTTTTGCTCTTTCACCCAACTCTGAGGCTATATTTTTTAAAGATTGTTCATTTCTACCGGATAAAACTACCGTAGCCCCCTGGTGGTATAAAGCATTAGCGATTGCCTTACCTATTCCGCCAGACGCTCCTGTTACCAACGCTACTTTACCAGTTAAATCAAACATATTTTTTCCTTTATAAGAATTTATTAGGTGAATTTTTAATATAAACGAACATTTTGTCAATAATTGATTATATTCACACCGATAGTTTTAATACTAATCGCTTGGTATAATATTGAATTTTAATATTGTTTTACCGTCGTTCTCTATAATATCAAATTGCAGCCTCTCTCCGTCACGCTCATATATCCGAGACTCTTTGAGAGCCCATCCTAATTGCGGCAAGGTCATTTGATAAAAATTCTCCACATCGATTACAGAAGCATTATTACTGTAAAACTCAGCGTCAATAATACGCCCGCTAGTGGTATCATATGATACGCCACTATTTTCTTTAGCCTTAAAACCGGAATATATAGGCAGATCCTCAGTACCTTTGACATATTTCTGATTTGAAACCTCTGGCAATTGTTGCCTGATTTGTTTAACATTTACAATACCGTCGGTACAAGCAGCAACAAATAATAATACAAATATCAATAACGTTATTTTTTTCATAGATAATCCCACAACAAGCAATTTAAACAAACTGCAATTTAAACAAACTATTTAAGATTGACATTTCTGACAATAAAAAGTTGACCTTCCCGACTGCTTAATTCTTTTTATTTCATGAAAGCATATATTGCAAGCCTCGCCTTTTCTGCCATAGACATTAAAGTTATATTGAAAGTAGCCGGAGTCGCCATTTGATTTTACATAATCTTTTAATGTTGACCCACCGGCTATTATAGCCTCGGCTAAAACAGTCTTTATATTTTTAGCTAAATCAAACGCCTGACTCTTAGTTACCAACTTCGCTTTTAAAGCAGGATTTATTTTGGCCCTGAACAAAGCCTCACAGGCGTATATATTTCCTACACCGACTACCACATGAGAATCCATTATAGTATTTTTAATCGGAGTCGATTTCAGTTGTAATCTCTTATATAAAGCATCGCCATCAAACTCATCTTCCAGCGGTTCTAGTCCTAAATTTTTAATCAGAGGGTGCTTATTTAAATTGGCAGTATCCGAAAAAGTAATTAATCCAAAACGTCGTGCGTCATTGTAAACAAGCTCCGAACCATCTGAAAAACATATAATGGCATGATCATGTTTTTTTCTCTCATGCTGCAACTTATTATAGACAATAATTTTTCCGCTCATTCCCAAGTGAGCTATTATTACAGAGTTATCGTCCAGTTCAATAATGATATATTTTGCTCTTCTGGATACAGAGATAACTACTTTATTTTGCAAATGTTCAGAAAAATTATCAGGAAAAGCTATTCTTAAATTAGGTCTAAAATTTCTGGCAAAAGTTATTCTTTTATCTAGAATTGTTTGTCTTAAACCTAAACAAACAGTCTCTACCTCTGGCAATTCCGGCATAATATATTTTACAATTTTTTTATGTCCATGATAATGATAATAAATTAAATAGGCAAATATTTATTACATAAATTAACCACATAAATTATAAGTCTGAAAAAAACAATATTCGTAATGTTTTTTCAAAAACCTCCCTTTCTTACAAAAATATGAATAAGCTTTTCATTTACAAAGAAATTTATGAAAACACCATGGCACACCAAAGAGCTGAATTTGTAAATTATAATCTAATTTAAATTGCCTGTGTTAGCGCTTTCCACTTGCCCAGCAGACAATAATAAGCTAAAAGAATTATAAAAAAATTAATAATCACAATGACTAATAAAACACATTTTGGCTATAGAGACGTAGATACGTCTATTAAGGCATCATTAGTCAAAAATGTATTTGATAATGTAGCTTCTAAATATGACATCATGAATGACGTCATGAGTGCTGGCGTACATCGAATCTGGAAGAATTCCTTTATCAACACACTTAATCCCCAAGAAAACTCAAGACTACTGGATGTAGCCGGAGGCACCGGAGACATAGCTTTTAGATACAAAAAAAGAGTGCAAAAAGGTCATGTGACAGTCCTGGACATAAATAATAACATGCTTTCAGAAGGTTATAAAAACTCAGTTAATAAGAATATGCTAGATGGTATCAACTGGTTATGCGCAGATGCCCAAAAACTACCTCTTCCTGATAATTACTACAACTATTACACCATAGCATTTGGCATTCGCAATGTAACGGATATAACAAAAGCCCTGCAAGAAGCTTATAGGATTTTAAAGCCTGGCGGACGTTTTTTATGCTTGGAATTTTCAAAAATTGAAAATAAAATTCTAGCCAATCTCTATGATTACTATTCATTTAATATGATTCCTAAAATGGGAGAGGTGATCGCTAAAGATAGAGCTTCTTATCAATATCTAATTGAAAGTATAAGGAAATTCCCAGGCCAAGAAGAGTTCTTACAGATGATCAAGGATGCGGGATTTGAAAATTGTAAATATACCAACCTTACAATGGGAACAGCTGCAATTCACAGCGGGTGGAAAATATAATGCTTAACCTACTTTACAGCTTTTATAATATCATCATAATCTTGCCAAGATTGCTGTATATATTGTCTGTATTGATTTTAAACGGAGTATTCATAAGCAATACCAACCGCGGCAAACGCATGTCACGCGCGTTCAAAATATTAGGTCCAAGTTTTATAAAATTCGGCCAGGCATTATCAGTTCGACCTGATATTGTAGGTACAAAAATAGCCGAAGATCTATCTGACTTACAGGATAAAATACCTCCATTTTCATCAAAAAAAGCAATATCCATTATTGAAAAAGAAATGGGGAAAAAAATAGATGAACTTTTTTCGCACTTTAATGAGGAATCGGTTGCCGCGGCATCCATAGCGCAAGTTCACCAAGCTATTACAATCGACGGCAAACAAGTGGCCGTTAAAATATTACGTCCTAATATTGAAAAAGATTTCAAACGCGATATCAAGTTATTTTATTCAATCGCATATTTTCTAAAACCTTTTAAAAAAGTAAAAAGGCTGCGTCCTGAAGCTATTGTAGATGTGTTTGCCGATTCTGTAAAAAAGGAATTAGACTTACGGCTGGAGGCCGCATCAGCTTCTGAATTAAAAGAAAATTGTGCTAATGACGATGGTATATACATTCCTAATATATACTGGAATTTAACATCACAAAAAGTTTTGGTAACCGAGTGGATTAACGCAATTGGTATAAATGATAAAGAAAAGCTGCTTCAGGCAGGATTAAATTTAGAAAAAGTAACTGAAAATCTATCTATTGCGTTTTTAAACCAATCATTTCGTGACGGATTTTTTCACGCAGATATTCATCCTGGTAATTTATTTGTAGATAATGAGGGCAATATAGTACCTGTAGACTTCGGTATCATGGGAAGACTTGATCGTCGGACTCGTATATTTGTAGCTCAAATATTAAGAGGTTTTTTAACAGGCGATTATAAGCATGTCGCAAAAGTACATTTTGACGCAGGATATGTGCCTAAACACAAATCGGAACAGGATTTTATGCTGGCATGCCGAGCAATAGGCCAGCCCATAATGGGCCTGCCGGCAAATCAGGTATCGATTGCAAGATTACTTGCTATGCTATTTAAAGTAACTGAAGATTTTGAGATGGAAACTCAGCCACAATTGCTCTTATTACAAAAAACAATGGTATTAATTGAAGGTGTTGGGCAAAAATTATATCCTAACGTTAATATGTGGCAGCAAGCTGAGAGTTGGATAAAAATCTGGTCAAAAGACAATTTATCTGCTGAGGCATTTATGAAAGAAAATGCAAAAGAACTGCTGTCGATAATGATTGACCTTCCCAACAAACTTAAAAAAATAGATTTGTTAATTGATAAAATAATGGCTAACAAATCTTAACCGGAAAAAGGTATCCTAATAAATGCGTATAGTATCATGGAATATTAACTCAGTTCGAATTCGCCTGCAGCAAATTCAGAATTTCTGTGAAACACAAAAACCTGATATTCTGTGCTTACAAGAAACAAAAGTGCAGGATCAGCAATTTCCTATAGATATTTTAAAATCATTTGGCTTTGAATATCTTTGTTTTCGTGGCGAAAAAAGTTATAATGGCGTTGCTATATTATCTAAGGTTCCGCTTACTAATGTAAACAAAATTGATATGGTCGGCACCACTGACGCCAGACATATTTCGGCCGTTTTACCCAACAATATAGAAATACATAATTTTTATATTCCAGCCGGAGGAGATGAGCCAGACATCGATATCAATCCTAAATTTAAGTTTAAGTTAGAGTTTCTAGATTATATGGAACAATGGTTTAGAAAGAACCGTCAAAGTTCAAACAAGATTATTATCCTTGGTGATTTTAATATCGCTCCTTTAGAACATGATGTATGGTCGAGCAAACAGCTTAAAAATACTGTTTCTCACACCGACATTGAACGAAAAAAACTTATACAGCTAATGCAGGATTTTAATTGGATAGATACTGCAAGAAAATTTATTCCACAGGAAGAAAAAACCTATAGCTGGTGGAGTTATAGAAATAAAGACTGGAAACAATCGAATCGCGG
>JBIKME010000072.1:0-5982 GCA_044359415.1 Rickettsiales bacterium
GATATAGTATAGTTAAAGTTGTATTGTTCAGGATCGCTAAGGTCAGGACCTTTTTGCTTATTAAATTGCCTAACCGAATCATTATCCATATTCGGATATAGGAACGTAGTTTCAAAAACCAAATTAGGATCATTTATCCCATCCTCTCCTACTTCTGCGGCCTCTAAAGTAAAGTGATACACTCGTTTATTAGTAATTAACAACATATTAGTGGTGGCATCCTTAGGATTTGCGGCGATAGGTTTTATAAAAATCCTGCTTCCAGAAGGAACTATTTGCCATGATTCGGTATCACCCATGGAAATGGTTTGGACTGTTTCACCGCTTTCAAGTAATATTGATGCCTGGTAATCATAAAATCCTATATAGTGATGTATGCCGTTCGGGTGGTACGTCATAACTCTGAGGCGACTATCAACTGGTAACGGACGCGATTTCTGAATTGCAAATGATACCGATGGTGAGCTAAGCATTAATACTGCTATTATTAATTTTACAAATGAAAATTTCATATCAATAACTCTGGTTTGTATTTTTAAGTACGTTATCCTGTTTCTTAAATTGCGCTATTTAACAATCTTTGCTCTGTAATATTTAACTAAAAATCGTAAAGGCGCCTCATTATATGCTATTGTTTCTACATCACTTAATCTAAAATGTATAGTAGCTTCCCATAAAGTTTTATTTTCTTTTCCGGATGGATCATCTTTTTTGCCGGTAGTTGCCATAAAGCCAGCCGTTGCCTTGCCAGAAGACGGATCGTTATTCGCAAATTTAAAGGAGGTGATTTCTATGTTTCTTGTTGTGTGATTCCTGTAGCGCGCAATAGGACTATAAGGATTAGCATTATTCATATAAGCCTGATACTCGTTTAACACTTTTTTAGCAGAAGAGCTTTTTATTTTTTTTAGTTGATACTGCAAGTCTTTTCCCTGCATCTTTTCCGGAAAATACTCTTCTCTGGTTCTTATATAATCAATTATAAAATATTTTGCTATAGCATCTTGTGCCCCTTCGTTGGAACTTGCCAGTGGTTTTATTACTGAATAATAATCTGTGGTATTTTCTACTTCAATAGGTAAAGGCAGCTCTTTGTCGCTGCTGCTTAATGAGGATGTATTTATAACGGATGCTGTAAATGTAGAAAATAATATAATGGTCAATATTATTAAAAAAGAGCGCTCGGATATTGGGTATATATATTTGCGCATATACCATTGACGTGCTTCATGATAGTATGACCCGTCCTCTATTTTTTTAGCAATATATTCATCCAGATTGTCCATGGTCGGTATGCTAATAATCCCTAAAGCGGTTTAAGATGAGTGATAGATTTAATTTTATACCTTTTTACTATGGTTTTTCAAGCACCAAATCATAATCGCTTTTTGTATATGCAGTCGATTTTCCGCTTCATCAAAAACAACTGATTGATTTCCGTCGAGTATATCACTTGTTACTTCTTTTTCTCGGTGTGCCGGCAGACAGTGCATAAATATAGCACCTTTGTCGGCAAATGACATAAGGCTACTATTTACCTGGTATTTTTTTAGTAATTTAATTTTGTCATTATTCTTATCACCCATAGAAACCCAAGTGTCGGTGGTTACTAAATCGACATTTTGTACAGCTTTCGTAGGATCTTCATGCCAAGATACATTTAAATAATTTTTAAATATTTCATCACCGGGCTTTAGTTCTGCCGGAGTTGATATTCGTAAATTAAAATCAAGTTTTTCTGCGGCATGAATCCAGGATCTGGCTATATTGTTAAAATCACCAACGCAGGCGATATTTTTGCCTTTTATTGATCCTTTATGTTCTTCAAAGGTCATTATATCACCCATTATCTGGCAAGGGTGGCTATAGTCCGTAAGACCGTTAATTACCGGAATATCTGAATATTTTGCATAATCTAGTAAGGTTTGATGAGAAAAACAGCGAATCATGATAATATCGACATAGCGAGATAAAACTTTAGCCGTATCTGAGATTGGCTCTCCGCGACTAAGCTGACTATTTTCGGAGTTTAAAACAATACTATTGCCACCTAATTGATTTATACCAACCTCAAATGAGGTTCTTGTACGTGTGGAGGGCTTCTCGAAAATCATGGCTAATTGTTTGCCGGATAGAGGGTGGTGTATATCACCGCGTTTAAGTCTGGCCTTAATATTTTTTGCAAGCTCAATTATACTAATAAGATCGCTTGCATTAATTTGATCAATATCTAAGAAATTTGGCATCGAATTTTATATCATTTATTCTAAATGAGCTAAAATAACGTAAAATGATAATAATTCAACTTATTTGGAAAGTGGCTGCTAGGACAGATGAGATAATTCGTATTTTCTTCAATAATTGAGGCATATTGGATTTAAGGCTTAACCTGTTTATTTTAAATCAAATAATAGCTCAAGACGGTTTTGACCGTTTTTCTAAAAAGAGACGTATAAAATTTTCCGTCAATTAACTGATTAACTGATTTAAATGGTAGGGGTGGAGGGACTTGAACCCCCGACCAAGACGTTATGAGCGTCCTGCTCTAACCGCTGAGCTACACCCCTAAAATGATGCGTGACATTAAGATTGCCAACTTTTTTTACTATCAGAGGTATATTTAGCTAAGAGAAAATCATTTTGCAAGTTAAAATCTACATAATTGATCAAATTTAGCTGTTATGAAGCAAAGAGATTTATTTTATGCTAGTTTAAATCCAGAAAACCAAATCTATTACGCATATATTTGGCGTGCAAAATACCAAGCTGATAGCTGTTTTTGGTCCAGCCGATATCTTTATAACTGACAGCAGCTTGGGCTTTACTAAGGATATTCTTTAATTTATCGCGACTGATCATTACAGAAGATATTTTATGTGATATGTTATGCCAATTATTTTGAATATAAGTATTCAGTTGTTCAATCATCGCGGCGCTAAATACTTTACTGTTATATTCTCTGCTGTATTTGTCCCCTAAATTTTTTCCATAAAAATTATAGATAACATTTTCATCAAAATTACCTTTAATTACTGGTATATTTTGTAAATTATGCTCAATTATTTCAGCCATTGTTAGTGTTGTAACGCCAATTTGTTCTCCGTGAAAGCTATGAGGATGGCCTTTTTTTAAAATAGTCTCCATGGTATGTGCTATCAAATGCTCACCTTGACTTGCCGGATAACTGCCGTTTGAGATATACATACCAATCCCCGATAATATCAATGTTTGGCATAATAATTTGAGAGCTTGCCTGTCTTGCCTGATAAGTGCCTCGGAGTTTTCGAATAGTTCGTTTTCAACTGTCTTTAGTATATTAAAAGGAGTTTCATCATATTTTGTGCCTAGCAGCAGATGAGATAAAAGCCAGTCTGCCTGACAGGTTGGACGACAGATGCTGTCCCCCAGGCCACTTTTAATTAAGCGTATAGGCGCATTTGCCAAGATGTCTAAATCAAAAAATATAGCTCGAGCAAGCTGCGCTTTAAAAGTCTGTTTGTATCCGTTGATTGATATGGAGGCGTTTGCCGAGCTGTAGCCATTCATTGATGGTGCGGTGGCAAAAACAATATAAGGTATGTTATTTAAATGACCGGCGTACTTGCATAAGTCATTAATTGTCCCCGAACCTACGGCAATTATCATATCGGAAAATCTTGCGGTTTCTCTTACAATATTTACGTTTTTAATATCCGCTGTGACGTTACTGTCAAATACCAAAGAATCAATTATTACATTGCCTATGGAATTCTCTACGGTTTTACCTAATATTTCATAAGTATTTTTATCGCTGACAATAGTTACTCTTGTCCCGATATCGATTGTTTTGATTATATCGCCTATTCTATTTCTTAATCCAGCCTCTATCACAACATCCATTGGCTGGTTGATATATTTTTTAATTATCTGCTCAATCATCTTTTACCCTTGCATCTTTTACCTTTGCGACAGATTAAAATATAAAGATCTTTTGTTAAAACACCATTATAATTGATAATTTCACTTGTAAATCAGAAAAAGTCTTATGCTTGTATTTTAGAGACATATGTGCTAATTGTGTGCTAATTGTTTTGACATTTAATTTTCACAGGACTGAATAAGTGTTTATAAGAAAGCCATACATAGCTGCTATACATGATATATTGGTAGCTGCCATAAGTCTTGTCATATCAATATATTTAAGACTTGGAGATGGTTTTTCCGAATCATTTCCATATTTATTACCGGCAGCTGCGTTATTTACATTATCATGTACGGTAGTTTTTTCTTTTATGGGTCTTTATAAGGGTTTGTGGCGGTACGCATCTTTAAATGATTTGGTAAATATAGCTAAAACAGCTGCTTTGGCTACGTTAATTTTTATTCCTCTAATGTTTATGTTTAACCGCCTGGAAGACTTTCCGCGATCGGTATTAGTAATCAATTTATTGGTTATGACTGCTATGTTGGGTGGACCAAGAATTTTATACCGAATGATAAAAGATAAAGAAATTTCCTTTGGTTTTTTAGATAGCAAAGTTGACAACAGAAAAAACATTATGTTAGTAGGGGTAGGAGAAAATGCTATAAGTTTCTTACGAGAAGCGGCTAAAAAACTTTCTTCTGAGTATAAGGTTGTAGCAATAATAGATGATAATAAAGAACGCATAGGAAGATATATTCACGGTATAAAAGTCTACGGCGATATTGATTCTATACCAAAGGTTATTAAGCGTCTGAAGCGCAGGGGTTGTGAACCAAAGCATGTCGTTCTCGGCCAGTCTTATCTTAATAATGAAAATATTAACAAACTTCTTAAAATGGCGGATCTTTTCAATTTTAGTCTGGCCAAATTGCCGCGCATGTCAGACTTTAAGGGTGATATTAGTCACATAGAAATCAAACCTATTGCAATTGAGGATTTGCTAGGAAGAGCTCAGATACCACCTAGTTTGGGTCGCAGAGAAGAGTTAATAAAAGATTTGTGTATTTTAGTTACCGGCGCTGGCGGCACTATCGGTAGTGAATTAGTGCGTCAGATAGTTCAATATAGACCATCTAAGTTAATATTATTAGAGATTTCAGAATTTAATTTATATCAAATTGACCGTGAGTTATCTGAAAGTTTTTCCGACACTGACACTGACACTGACACTGACACTGACATTGTGTCTCTAATCGGGGATGTTAAAAATAAAGCAACATTAAATAAGATTTTTACAAATTATAAACCTCACATAGTCTTTCACGCCGCCGCACTTAAGCATGTTCCTATAGTAGAAAATAATATTATAGAAGCGTTTATGACAAATGTAATAGGATCAAAAAATGTAGCGGACATGTGCTTGTTGCATAAAGCTCGTAGGATGGTGATGGTTTCTACAGATAAGGCAGTAAATCCAACAAGCTTAATGGGTGTTACTAAAAGGGCTGCCGAATGTTATGTACAAGGACTGGGCTGTTCATACAAAAACTTAAATACTGTTTTTTCTACCGTGCGTTTTGGCAATGTGTTGGGTTCTTCCGGTTCGGTTATTCCTTTGTTCAAAAGTCAGCTTGAGCAAGGTAAAGCTTTAACAGTCACTCATCCTGATATGGAAAGATTCTTTATGACTGTTCCTGAAGCAGTGGAGCTTATTTTGCAAGCTTCTACACTGGAAAGCCATGGACAAAAAGCTAATATATTTGTTTTGGATATGGGAAAGCCTATAAAAATACAGGATTTAGCAACGCAAATGATTAAGCTTGCAGGCCTAAGGCCGCAAATAGATGTGCCTATAAAATATATAGGCATGAGACCCGGAGAAAAGCTTTATGAAGAGCTTTTTTACGACAATGAAGAAAAAAAAGAAACTTTATATAAAGGGGTCATCCAAGCCACTGCAAGAGACTTGGATTTAATTGATATTGTACACAGAATTAATGCTATTCAGGAATCATGTGAAATAGGTGATGAAGAAAATGTGTTGGAGCAGTTATTCAAGATTGTACCTGAGTATGAAA
>JBIKME010000073.1:0-5977 GCA_044359415.1 Rickettsiales bacterium
TTAAATTTAAAAAATGCAAAATTTTTTTAAGACTTTTTTAGACCATTTTTTCAAAGTTCATGGCTATTTTCTAATTTGCAAATTGTTCACTTATAATACGCTCTTCTAAAGAGTGCCCTGAGTCAAATAGTATATTTATTGCAATTTTACGCTCTTCAGAAATCTTTACTAACCTTACATCCTTTACTTCTGTAAAATCAGCTACGGCACTAACCGGCCTTTTTTCATTTTCTAATATTTCTATTTCAACTTCGGCGCTATGATGAATCAACGCACCTTTCCATCTACGCGGTCTAAACGGACTAATAGGCGTGAGGGCCAATATATCTGCTTTAATGGGGATAATCGGGCCATGAACCGAAAGATTATATGCAGTGCTGCCTGCCGGCGTTGCAAGCAAAACGCCATCACACATTAACTCTTCCATTCTTACCTTGCCATCAATCTTAATTCTTATGCGAGCAGCTTGCTTGCTGCACCTCAACAAAGAAACCTCATTTATCGCAAGCGCATTATGTACAGTACCGTCTTTTGCAATTGCTACCATATGTAATGGATGCAGCTGAGCTGGCTGGGCCTGATTTATAGATTCTATTAAATCAGACTCTCTATATTCGTTCATTAAAAAGCCAACGGTACCACAATTCATCCCGTAAATAGGTTTATTTAATTCCATGTATTTATGCAATTTATGTAGCATAAATCCGTCGCCGCCAAGCACGATTATAACATCTGCTGCATGTACATCAGGAACAAATCTATACTTAGCCGATAAAGATTTATAGGCCTCCTGAGCTTTTTCCGAATAATCCGCTAGACAAGCAATTGTTTTATATTTCATATAAACTTAAATATACTATAATTATTAATATTCCAATAATAATTAGGAAAATAACATGAGCAATCTTATCAAAGGAGTTGCAGCAGTTAAGAAGCATCTAAAGACTATGCCTACATCTTCCGGGGTATATAAGATGCTAGATCAAGAAAATAAGATTTTATATATCGGAAAAGCAAAAAACCTTGCAAAGAGGATACTTAGTTATTCTCACCCTGAGAGGTTAGAATACAGAATTCAAACAATGATTTCTTACATCGTAAAAATAGAAGTTATAACCACCAAAACAGAAACTGATGCATTATTATTAGAATCAAATTTAATAAAAAAATTCGAACCTAAATATAATATTTTATTAAAAGACGGAAAAACCTACCCATATATTTTTATATCTGAAGATCATAATTTTCCAAGAATAACAAAACACCGCGGGGCTAGAAAACTAAAGGGCAAGTACTACGGTCCATTTACTTCTGCACATGCAGTAAATAAATCAATATCAGACTTACAAAAATCTTTTCTTTTACGGCCATGTAGTGACAATTTTTTTTCAAACAGAACTCGTCCTTGTATGGAGTATCAAATTAAAAAATGCTCAGCACCATGTACCGATAAAATATCTAAAAGTGATTATGCTATTTTAGTAAAACAAGCCCAAGATTTTCTAGAAGGCAAAAGTCGGGGCATACAAGAAGATTTGGTGAAAAGCATGGAAAGCGCAAGCGCTTGCTACAATTATGAAAAAGCAGCTATTTATCGGGATAGAATAAAAGCTCTTAATCAGATTCAGAAAAAACAAAATATTAACATCCCCTCTCTCACAGACACGGATATTATTGGGCTGTATAATTTAAATGGCAATTGCTGTATTCAGGTTCTTTTCTACCGTCAGGGACAAAATTTTGGTAATAATTATTTTTTTCTTAAAAACACGGAGGACAAACAAAATTCTCAGATATTAAATGCCTTTATCTGCCAGCACTATACCCAAAGCAACTTACCTCCAACAGAAATTATAGCTTCTGATGAAGTTGACGAAAGCAAATTAATAGAAGAATATTTTTTAATAAATCATGGTTACAAGGTAAGCATAAAAAGCCCTAAGTTAGGTGAAAAGAAAAACATTCTTAATCAAGCAGTTAAAAATGCTAAAAACAGCCTGGAACAAAATATTATAGAAAATGAAAAACAGACTGCTTTACTGCAAAAGATTGCCGATTTATTTAACATGAGCACCCCGCCTAAACGTATAGAGATATATGATAATAGTCATATATCGGGGCAATATCAGGTTGGAGCTATGGTCGTTGCCGATGAAAACGGATTTAACAAAAAACACTACAGGCGCTTTAATATAAAAGACAGGAACATAAAACCAGGGGATGATTATGCCATGTTAACAGAGGTATTAAAACGCAGATTTAGAAAAAATGATCAAAATGATTTCATTTTAGACAAAACCCAATGGCCGGACTTGGTTTTAATAGATGGCGGAGCAGGACATCTTACTACCGCCATAAATGTATTTTCCCAATTAGAGATTTTAAATCAATTTACTTTTGTTTGTATATCTAAAGGTCCTGACAGAAACGCGGGGAAAGAAAAATTCCACATGCAAGACAAAGAAAGCTTTACGTTAGATAGTAAAGACCCTGCAATGTATTATTTACAGATTTTACGCGACGAAGCGCATCGCTTTGCCATAGGATCACACAGAAAGAAAAGGGCCACTTCCACCTATAAATCTGAATTTGATTCTATAGCTAATATAGGTCCAAAAAGAAAAAAATTACTGATAAACCACTTTGGTTCGGTCAGCGATGTAAAACAAGCTACATTAGCCGAACTTAAATCCGTTGCAGGAATCAATACCAAAATAGCTCAAATTATTTATGATAGCTTTAGATAAAATTACATATTACAATTTGTCTGTACACTACATAATTACTTCTAAACAATTACTTTTAAAAATAATTGCTTCTAAAAAAATATTTATTATATTAAAGTTCTGAATATAATAATTTGGCCCGATTATGAACAACAAGCAAATACCAAACATTCTTACTATATTCAGAATTGCGCTAATTCCCATTCTAATAGCTTCGTTTTATATTGAAGGTAGTTTGTATCACTGGGTTGCGGCTGGATTATTCTTAGTTGCAAGTATAACAGACTTTTTTGACGGATATCTGGCTCGCGCTTTAAAAGCGCAATCGAATTTCGGCATTTTTCTAGATCCGATAGCTGATAAATTATTAGTAGCTGCGGCAATTTTAATGTTGGTACATTTTGAGCATATAGGACGCTATGATATAATTCCGGCTATTGCTATACTATCTAGAGAAATTATGGTTTCAGGCCTCAGAGAATTTTTGGCTAAACTTAATGTAAGCGTTCCGGTTACAAATTTAGCAAAGGTTAAGACTGCCATACAAATGATTGCCATTTTCTTACTACTTTTAGGAGTTGAGGGTCCAACTATTATAGAGGTTGAAGAAATAACAGAAACCAACTTAACGGAATTTTTAGGCAAAATAATGCTTTGGGTTTCCGCTGTACTTACTTTGATAACCGGCTACGCTTATCTAAAATCAGGAATGAAACATATTACAGGTTCAGATGCCAAAGAATAATTTTCAAAAAGTTTTATATATATTAGTTATAGCTTTTTTTCCAAGTTTTTCGTTGGCAAAGAATGTTGTTAACTTCGATGTAAAGCGCGGCGACACTTTATCAAGCATATTAAGATCTGCAGATGTTGGATATAGTGACATTACAAATGCTTTAAATTCAATGGGTGATTTATATGATCCATCAAGCATAAAAGCCGGGCAAAAAATTAAAGTATTTTTTGATATTAAAAACAAAGATAAAAAAAACCCTTATCTAAAGTCATTTGAAATAATGCCTTCAAAATTAACAACCATCAGAGTAACCAGAGTTGATGACACTACATTTAAAACCACAACGGCCGACACCGACACTCAAATCAAGCTGGTAAAGGCCTCGGCTATTATAGAAAACACCTTCTACGGAGCCACCAAGAAAGCTGGAATTCCGTTAAAAATCCGTAATCAATTAATTAAAAAATTAAGTTACAGCGTGGATTTTCAGAGGGATATACATAAAGGTAATAAAATTGATTTGATATACGAAGCTTTATTGGCTCCGGACGGAAAAATAGTTGGTTCAAAAGATCTTATATATTATTCTCTAAAGCTAGATAATGATCAGTTTGATGTTTATAGATACACCACACGAGATGGTAAAATTGATTATTATGATAAGAACGGCATGTCTATAAAAAAAACATTTTTAAGAACACCGATCGACGGCGCTAGTATCACTTCTACTTTTGGTAAGCGCAAACATCCAATTTTAGGTTATACAAAAATGCACAAAGGCCTAGATTTTGGAGCTTCGCTTGGCACTCCTATTTATGCAGCCGGACCCGGGCTTATCACACAAATAGGTGAAAACGGGGCGTATGGCAATTATATTAAGATTGAGCATAATGGAGGATATGCTACAGCATATGCTCATTTAAGTAACTTTAGCAAGAATCTTAAATCCGGCAGTAAAGTAGAGCAAGGCGATGTCATAGGCTATGTAGGAAGCACCGGTCGGTCTACCGGCCCTCATTTACATTATGAAGTTCTTCAGCATGACCAACAGATAAATCCTTTGTCTATTGATATAGCCTCAATTAATAAATTAAAAGGCTTAGAGCATGGTATTTTTTATCAGTACAAAGAATCTATAAACAAATTAGCTATGGATATGAGTAAAAAGAATCACTACGCTGCAGCGCCATCTCCTACTAGAAAGAATTAAAAAGGCTCTCAATAATATAAGCTATACAGCGAATATAGAGTAACTACGACCTGACTTGATAAAAAATTAAACGGGCTTTTCTAGCTATCAGTTATTATTTGTTCTTTTATTAAGCTATATGCATTATAAACAATACTGTTAAACACGGTCCTAAAAAATGAATAAATATTTATTAACAGTTTTATTAGTACTATTTACAACCACCTCCGCCATTGGAGATGGTTTTAATAAAAAAAATCACTTAAATTCCACAAAATTATACAAAGTATACTGGAGTGGAATTCATGTTGCGGATTTAATAATCAACATAGAAAATGATAGCATCTTCGCAAATATAGAATCCTACGGTATTGTAAAAAAAGTAAGCAAATATAGAAGCAGCTTTAAGTCGCAATTTGAATATAATAACGACCATTATAAACCGATAAGTTACTATACGGAATTTGAGATGAGAAACGGGTCTAAAACCATCAATATCCAATACTCTCCTGACGGAACTATTAAAAACGAGGTTGTAACCCCACCAGATAAGAGATCCAAACGTCCGGCAGTTAAAGATATATTAAAAAACAACTCGGCAGACCCACTAACGGCATTTATGATATCAAGGCAGCTAATAAAAGAAAACTTAGCTAAAAACAACACTAAATTCAGCCTTAATATCTATGATGGCAGAAGATTATCAAGACTGGACTTTCAGATTCACGGTAAGTATGAGCGTAAAATAAATGAGAGTATACGCAAAATAGTCAAGGTATCGTTCAAACGCATAGCAATAGATGGATACACACAGAACGAATTGCGCAGAATGCCAAAAGAAGAGCCGCTTTTTACTCTATATTTAAGTGACGATGAAACTCTTTTACCTTTAAAGGCCGACGCAGAGGCTAAACTTGGCACGGCAGTAATTCTTTATGAAAAAGATTGCATCTCATTTACTGCTTGTAAATTATAGGTTCATTTATCTTTTTACTTTTATTACAACCGTTCCGGCAATTTTATCATGGAAACCTTGCTTTCTCTTATCAAAATATATCCATATAAACCCTAAATATAACGGCATAAATGATACTATATAGGCAAAATATCTTACTACGGATTGCATTACGCCTGGCTTCTGATGAGTTTTAGCATCTACTATCTGCATATTAAGTATTATTTTTCCAGGAGTTGCAGCCTTATATACCCACAAAAGAATAACTACTATTGCAAGAACGGCTGTTTCCAATATTAATGACGGCGCTGCTTTAATTAAGATATCTGCTAAGTCAACAAATCTCATATTATAAGCCTGAGCTTGACTTA
>JBIKME010000075.1:0-5930 GCA_044359415.1 Rickettsiales bacterium
ATGCCGTAGTTAGTGCCTGTATGCTAATATTATTATCTAACTATTTTGTAACGGAGTTTTTCTTTTCAAAATGACCAAAAATAAAAATGTGAATTCGCTATCTGAAAAAAAAACTTCTACTCGGAAGCTTCTTAATAAAGAGACTGGCAATAAAGATGCTGTAAATAAAGAGCATGTGAAAATTAGCTTAACAAATGTTAGTAAGTCATTTGCAAGTAAACAGGTTTTATGCGGTATTAATTTAGATATATTTGCAGGGAAATCTTTAGTTATTATTGGTGGTTCTGGCAGTGGAAAGTCAGTATTGTTAAAAAGCATAGTCGGACTTATACAGCCTTCTGATGGTGTGATAAAGTTAGACGGTAAAGATGTATCAGAATTTTCTGCTCAGCAAAGATCTCAGATGATGAATAAATTCGGTGTTTTATTTCAAGGGGGAGCGTTATTTGATAGTTTGCCTGTTTGGAGAAACATATCATTTTCTTTAATGCAGACAAAAAATATATCAAAAGCTGAAGCTTATGATCTTGCTATTTCTAAGCTGGCAAGTGTTGGTTTGTCCGGTGAGGTTGCTAATTTATTTCCATCTGAGTTGTCGGGTGGAATGCAAAAGCGTGTAGCCCTGGCACGAGCAATAGCGCATGATCCGGAAGTGATATTCTTTGATGAGCCAACGACCGGTCTTGATCCAATTATGGCAGATATTATTAATGATTTGATTGTAGAATGTTCTAAAAAACTAGGAGCAACTACATTTACCATTACCCATGATATGAGATCTGCTAAAAAAATAGCCGATAAGGTTGCTATGATTTATGAAGGTAAAATTATTTGGCATGATAATGTAGATAATATGGAAAAGACTGATAACGAGTATGTTAGGCAGTTTATTAAGGGCAGTGCCAAGGGGCCGATTAAAATGAAGATTCAGGATCATTAAATGGTAAAAAACATCGGTAATTTTGTCTGTTCTGCTTGTGGATCGGTTCATAAAAAATGGGCAGGAAGATGTTATGATTGCAATAGCTGGGATTCCATAATCGAAGAGCAGCAGGAAGGCTTTTCTAATGTTTCTATGAAAAGAGCCGGTAAAAAAATTGAACTGGCTTCATTGTCTGGTAAAGCCGAGGATATAGCAAGAATTACAACTGACATAGGGGAGTTGGATCGGGTTTTAGGTGGTGGTCTTGTTCAGGGGTCAGCCATATTAATAGGTGGAGATCCCGGAATAGGTAAATCTACCATTGTACTACAAACTATTGCCTCTTTGGCTTCCTCCGGCATGCATAGCTTATATGTTTCAGGTGAGGAATCAATTGATCAGGTCCGTCTTAGAGCGCGCCGCCTTAATTTACATGAATCACCTGTTAATTTAATATCAGCTACTAACGTGAAGGATATAATAGCTACTCTTGGCGCATCTAAAAAGCCTGCTATTGTTGTTATTGACTCTATTCAAACTATGTATGTAGAAGATATTACCTCTGCTCCCGGTACTGTTTCGCAGGTTAGAGCAAGTACACATGAATTAATATCATTTGCAAAAAGTAAAAACATTTCATTATTGATAGTCGGTCACGTTACTAAAGAGGGGCAAATTGCAGGTCCGAAAGTTTTAGAGCATATGGTAGATACGGTATTGTATTTTGAAGGGGAAAGGGGACATCAATTTAGAATATTGCGTTCTATAAAGAATCGTTTCGGTGCTGCAAATGAGATTGGTGTTTTTGAAATGCGTGTGGATGGATTGGTACAAATACCAAATCCATCATCTTTGTTTTTGTCAGCTATGAATAACAAGGTTTCAGGTTCTGTTGTTTTTGCAGGAGTTGAAGGAACTAGGCCGGTGTTAGTTGAAATACAAGCTTTGGTTGCAACCTCTTCTTCTCCGACCCCAAGACGAGCTGTAGTTGGTTGGGATGTTAACAGACTAGCTATGGTAATAGCTATACTACAAACAAGATATGGAATTTTTTTAGCTGATAAAGAAGTTTATTTAAATGTTGCCGGTGGTCTGAAAGTTAATGATCCGGCTGCTGATTTGGCTGTTGCAGCTGCTTTGATATCCTCTGCCATTAATAAACCGTTACCCAAAGATAGTGTTGTTTTTGGCGAGCTTGGTCTTTCAGGTGAGGTAAGGATGGTCGCGCAGGCTGATATCAGGTTAAAAGAATCGGAAAAGCTTGGTTTTTCCAATGCGATTGTACCTTACGGTGTTAAACATCAAAAAGAATTGTTTATTTTGCAGCAA
This sequence comes from Rickettsiales bacterium, assembly GCA_044359415.1. Classification (GTDB taxonomy): domain Bacteria; phylum Pseudomonadota; class Alphaproteobacteria; order Rickettsiales; family UBA6187; genus 1-14-0-20-39-49. Next base: position 2,252 of record JBIKME010000075.1, read on the forward strand.
ATTAGGCATATAAGAGAGATGGCAAATCTTTTTGAAAAAGAAAAGCAGGTGGCTTAGAATGGGTTTTGAATTTTCTGATTTGAATGGGTTCGATTTTTTTGTTATTTCCGTTGTATTATTATCAAGCCTACTTGCTTTCTTCCGTGGATTTATCAAAGCTTTTTTATCATTGATTACTTGGCTGGCTTCCATATTGATAACCGGATATATATATCTGGAACATTTAATGAATATGCCTAGTGAAAATAAGTCGTTTATAATAATTGGTACAGTTGTAATTTTTCTGGTAGTTTTTGTAGTATTTTTTATTCTAAATTCAAAAGCTATTTACGCTCTTAGAAAATACCGAAAAGGCGCAATAGATCAAAGTTTAGGATTCGCTTTTGGATTTTTGAGGGGTGTTGTAATTGTAAGTTTGTTTTTCTACATAATTAGCTTATTTTCTAATTTATTTAATTATGGTGGAGATACTAAAAAAAAGGGTCCTGCTTTTTTTATTGAGGCTAAAACATATAATCTATTAGAAATCTCTAATAATATGCTGTTATCTTTTCTTCCCGATGATTTGCCGGAGATGATAGTTAAAAAAATAGACGGTTTAAGAGATGAGGTTTCTGTTGAGGATCTTGCGGACATAACTTCAGGAAACGGATTGCCAAGAGCTTTAACTAATGAAGAAAAAATAATAATGTCTGATATTATAAGCGCTCTACCTGATGGAGATTACGCTAAGATTCGTGAAAAATACGACGATAAAGTTACCGGGTTATCTGATTTGGATGAGATGGAAATATTTAGAATTATTTTATCTGAATATGACAAAGCCCAAAAAGCAGGAAAAATTGCTGATTCTAAAAAAATAAATGAAACAAATATTAAAAGGCTGGATGAGGCATTAAATGGTATAAAACAGGAAGAAAATAATATTCCATCTGATGCTGAAACAGGTTATAAGAAGATGAATATTAAACAATTAGATCGTTTAATCGAAACAATACAGTAGTAAGAGCAGTAAAATGAATAGTACAATAAGCAGTGATTTATTTGACCTAAAAGAGGAAGATTCATTAAATGAGGAGTGTGGCGTTTTTGGGATATATAATAATGATGATGCTGCTGCTCACACTGCATTAGGATTGCATGCTTTGCAACATAGAGGGCAGGAAGCTGCCGGAATTGTTTCATTTGATAATGGACAATTTTATAGTCATAAGTCTATTGGTAAAGTGGGTGATAATTTCGGAAGTAAAGATGTAATAAATGACTTAAAAGGTGATTGCGCTATCGGTCATGTGCGATACTCCACATCAGGCGGTAAGCAGGCGCGCAATATACAGCCTGTTTTTGCCGAATTTATTTTTGGCGGTATGGCGATAGCTCATAATGGTAACCTTACTAACGCTCTAACTTTAAAAAAAGAGTTAGTATCTACCGGTTCTATATTTCAGTCGACTATGGATACTGAAATATTTATTCATTTACTGGCAACGAGTAATCGTACGAAGGTTGTAGAGCGTTTAACAGAGGCGCTACAAAAAGTAGAAGGCGCTTACTCATTAGTTGCTCTTTCCCAGAAAAAATTAATAGGAGCCCGTGATCCTTTGGGAGTTAGACCTTTGTCTCTTGGTAAATTAGGTGATTCGTATATTTTAGCGTCTGAGACATGTGCTTTTGATATTATAGGTGCTAAATTTGAACGAGACATTAAGCCTGGTGAGTTGGTTATAATTGATAAAGACGGATTACATAGCAGTTTTCCATTTGGTAAGACCAAGTCACGTTTTTGTATATTTGAGTATGTATATTTTGCCAGGCCAGATAGTATTGTAGAGGGTAAAAATGTTTATTCTGTAAGAAAAGAAATAGGACGTCAGCTAGCAATAGAATGTCCTGTGAAAGCTGATGTTGTTGTTGCGGTACCTGATTCAGGTGTTCCATCAGCTCTTGGTTACGCTAAAGAAGCAGGGATTCCTTTTGAGCTTGGAATTATCAGAAATCACTATATAGGACGTACATTTATCGAACCTACGGATCAGGTAAGAAATCTGGGTGTTAAATTAAAGCATAATGCTAATGCTCAGGTTTTAAGTGGTAAAGATGTTGTTTTAATAGATGACAGTATTGTAAGGGGAACAACTTCAAAGAAGATAGTGGCGATGGTAAGAGAAGCCGGAGCCAGAAAAATACATATGCGCATTGCTAGCCCTCCGACTATTGATCCTTGTTTTTATGGTGTTGATACTCCGGAGAAGGATAAGCTTATAGCAGCGCATAATAGTGTAGATGAACTGGCCAAGATAATAGGTGTAGATAGCTTGGGATTTATTTCCGTTGACGGTCTTTATTTAGCCACAGATAACTCAAAAAGAAATGCTCAAGAACCACAGTTCTGTGACGCATGCTTTACCGGTGATTATCCTATTGCAGTAGAAGATATTAATAAGGTCACTCAATTGCCTTTATTTAAAGATACTGGAAAATCATAATGATAAAAAAATTAGAAAATAAGATAGCACTTGTAACAGGAGCTTCAAGAGGCATTGGTGCGGCTATTGCAAAAGAGTATGCTAAGGAAGGAGCTCATGTTATTTTAGCTGCTCGTACCGTAAGTGGTTTGGAAGAGGTTGATGATGCTATAAAAGAAGTTGGTGGAAGCTCTACTTTGGTCCCTATTGATTTACTGGAGTTTGATAAAATTGATCAATTAGGTGGTTTAATATATGAACGTTTTGGAAAGCTTGACATATTAGTAGGTAACGCTGGAATGTTGGGTCAGTTAACACCTGTTGCGCATATCGATCCTAAGGTTTGGGATAAAACCATGGCTTTAAATCTAACAGCAAATTACAGACTTATAAGAAGTTTCCATCCTTTGCTTCGTCAAGCAAGTCAGGGAAGGGCTATATTCGTATCGACTATATTGGAAGCTGTAAACCCATATTGGGGGGTGTACTCTACTAGCAAGGCAGCTCTGGAAAATTTGGTAAAAACTTACGCCATGGAAAACAAACAAAATAATATTAGGGCTAATATCGTTGAGCCATCAGCTGTGAACACTAATATGATGAAAGAGGTTGCTCCCGGTGGTAATCCAAGTGATTGGAAGACAGTCGAGCAGGTTGCAAAAATATTCGTTGATTTAGCAGAGGATTCCTTTGTAAAAAGCGGTAAGATATTTAGGGTGTAATTTTATCGTAACTGAAAAAATAACTAAATCTATTTTGTAAGTGAGTAACATTAAAAAAATGACCAGAAGCATTATTTGCAGGCATATTTTTAATGAAAATAAACCCGTTCGAGATGAAAGTTGATAAAAAAGAAGTAAAAAAGGCAAAATTTACGCAAACTGAAAGAAAGTAACCCTGATAAGCATAATCAGCTTTATGAGGCTTTAAAGAAAACGCTCGAAGGATAATGAGACCAAATCCACAAATACTGCTGGCGTTATCACGGCTGTGCGAAGTTTTGGATAAAAGCCGGAGGTTTGTATTCCGGCAATACTATCGGTTATCCTAGGTAGTATCGCACTGTGCATGTTTTCTATAATAGACATGATTTTAATGGTAAGCGTTCTTTGTAGGCGGTATTTAATTTATTAGACCTCTTCGGAAACTGTTATTTTTGTAATTCCATATTGTAGATGGCCGAGATTAAATTGAATCGGAGTCCAAATCTTTTG
>JBIKME010000076.1:0-5902 GCA_044359415.1 Rickettsiales bacterium
GGACCAAATGCTGCAAGAAACAATAACGGCATAGCAATAGGATTAAAAGTTAAATTAAAATAAGGAGCACCAACTGAGACACTATAATCTGTAAATATTTCTAACAACAGAGGATATATAGTACCTAATAATACCACAACAAAAAGCACTACTAATAATAAATTATTTATTACTATGCTGCCCTCTCTTGATAAAATAGTAAAGTTATTGTCATCTTTTAATTTACCAGCTCTGATTGCAAACACTAACAAAGATACGTTTACAATAAGGCCTAGCATTAACAATATATATGTACCCCTGGTAGGATCCGACGCGAATGAATGCACTGATGTAAGCACTCCTGATCTAACAAGAAACATGCCGACCAAGCAAAGTGAGAAAGTAATTATACCTAATAATACAGTCCATATTTTGAGAACGGATCTTTTCTGCACCATAATTAAAGAGTGCATTAATGCAGTTGCCAAAATCCACGGCATTAAAGAAGCATTCTCCACTGGGTCCCAGAACCAGTAACCTCCCCATCCCAACTCTCTGTATGCCCACCAACTGCCTATGCCAATCCCTAAAGTTAGAAATGACCAACTAAATATTATCCATTTTTTTAAAGATGCTGCCCATATACTATCTGCCTTACCTGCAATTAATGCAGCAAGAGAAAATGTTAGTCCAAAGGATAATCCTACATAACCTATATATAATATAGGTGGGTGTAGCGCCAAACCTATATCTTGTAACAACGGATTTAAACCAACGCCATTTTCAGGAACAGGAAATATTCTCAGAAATGGATTTGAAGTAAATATTATATAAGAAATAAAGCCAATAATTATTAAAGTTTGAAATGATATTATATAAATATTTAATTTTGCATCTAACTTACTAAGTTTGGTAAACGAGAAATTATAAATAGCTAAAATCATAACGAACAATAACATGGAACCTTCATGATTACCCCAGGTACCGGATATTTTGTAAATCAGAGGTTTTAACGTATGTGAGTTATTATAGACATTTAATACTGAAAAGTCAGACAAAACAAATGATAAGAGCAAACAAAAGAATGACATCGCAACAAGGCTCATTATAACAAAACTGACCAATTGCGACGACATATTTTTTATCTTCAAAACAGGTGCCGATACTTGCACAAAACTTGCACAAAGCGCCATATACAAAGATATTATTCCTATAGTTGGAATCATTTTATTTTGACCTTATTTCCACTGTCCGGATTTTTTAAGTGATTTAACAACTTCCGGAGGCATATATTTTTCATCATGTTTTGTAAGCAGGTGATCCGCTGCAAAGACATCTTCTACTAATTTTCCTTTAGCTATCATACCTTGACCTTCTCTAAACATAGGAGGTAATATTCCCTTATATCTAACCAATAGCGATTTTTGCAAATCGGTTATATAAAATTCCACAATTTCACCATCGGCACTTTTTTTTACACTGCCTTCTTGTATCAGTCCACCTATCCTGATAATTTTATCTTTAGCAATATTTGCTTCGGACAACTCATGTGGGCTATAAAAAAATACCAGATTATCTTCAAAATTTCTTAGAATCAGAAATATGGAGCATGACATGCATATCATACCTATTACAATTAACAATAATCTTTGGTATTTTGGTTTCATGAATTAGCTTTTTCTTTTAGTTTTATACTTCTTTTAGCTACCAGCCTTAGATGCAAAAAACTATTCACCAATAATATGATCAATATAGTGACTGCAAAAATATACGCTACAAAAATATATGTTATCATATCTGGATTATTCTTTCATTTTGATTATAATATTCTAAAATATTGATATTTATCTAAATTCCAAGCAATTTCTAAGGAAATAATTATGCCTAAAGCTGTGATTATCCATAAAACTGGTGGTCCCGAAGTACTCACTATAGAAAATATAGCGGCGCCTAAAGAACCCGGTCCCGGTCAGGTAATAATAAAACAAACGGCTATAGGTATAAACTTCATGGATATTTATTATCGGAAGGGCGTATACAAGGCTCCGCGACTCCCAATGATTCCAGGAATGGAGGCGTGTGGCGTTGTACAGTCTGTCGGAGAAGGAGTTACTATTCCTGTAGGGCAGCGGGTGATTTACGCAACATCACAAACCGGAGCATATTGCCAGGTACGTCGTATAAGCGAGAAGCATTTAATTGGGATTCCTGATAACATACCGGATAATGTTGCGGTTTCTATTTTTGCAAAAGCTTTAACAGCTCACTATCTATTGTTTAGAACATGCAAAATTAATAAAGGAGATATCATTTTAGTTCACGCCGCAGCAGGCGGAGTCGGGCAGATATTGTGCCAATGGGCGAAATATTTAGGTGCCTATATCATAGGTGTTGTAGGTAGTGCTAATAAGATTCAAGTTGCTCAAAATAATGGCTGCGATATGGTTGTCGTATCTTCACAGACTGATTTTACCAAGCAAGTTCAACAAATAACTAATAACAAGGGTGTAAAAATTGTTTTTGATTCTGTTGGCGAAGATACATTTAAACAATCGCTAAAAAGTTTATGTCCCTTAGGTTTGATGGTTAGTTATGGACAATCCTCAGGAAAAGTATCTCCGGTTGACATTTTAAGCCTAGCGGAAAAGGGTCTGTATTTAACAAGACCAACACTCAAAGCATATACGTCAAGTCGAAGGGAGTTACTTTTTGGTGCAATAGAGGTATTTACTGCACTTAATAATGGTATTATCCGCCCTGATATCGGCAATCAATATACACTGGACCAAATAGCTAAAGCGCATGCTGATATCGAATCGAGAAAAACAACCGGTTCTAATATTATAATCTTATAATATTAGGCCGCTTTTCCATCTTCTTTAGATGTACTTAAACTTTCTAAAGCCTCCCGCGCTTTTAAGGAAAGTTGAATATTTAATTCACGTAAATGTTTTTCATCTGCAGGAGCCGGAGCATTCATCAATAAATCCTCCGCTTTTTGATTCATCGGGAACGCTATAACCTCACGGATATTAGGCTCATCAGCTATCAACATAACCATTCTGTCAACACCAGGAGCTATACCACCGTGTGGAGGACAACCAAATTTAAAGGCACGTATCATCGCACCAAACTTTTCATCAACTTCATGCTTGTTGTAGCCACAAACCTCAAAAGCTTTATACATTAATTCCGGCTTATGATTTCTAATAGCTCCTGATGATAATTCCACTCCATTACAAACTATATCATATTGCCAAGCATTGATTGCAAGCAGCTCTTCTTGAGTTTTAGCGTTTTCAATAGACTCTATTCCACCTTGAGGCATAGAGAAAGGATTGTGACTAAAGTCAATCTTTTTTTCTTCTTCATTATACTCGTAAAAAGGAAAATCAACAATCCAGCAGAACTTAAACTCATCAGTATTTATTAAACCTAAATCCTGACCTAAGTCCGTACGAACTAAACCGGCAATATTTGCTGCTTCTGCCTCAGTACCGCTCGAGAAGAAAACTGAATCGCCATTCTTAACTCCTGTTAGTTCTTTTAATTTATTTAACCTTGATTCATCCAAGAACTTAGCGATAGGTCCCTTGGCGCCTCCTTCCTCATCAAAAACAATATAACCAAGTCCGGCAGCCCCATGACTTTGAGCAAAAGCTATTTTTTTATCAAAAAAGCTACGTGGCCTTGCGGCCGTGTTAGGAGCCGGAATAGCACGTACCACCTTACCTTTTGCAATAGCGTTTGCAAAAATAGAAAAATCTGATCCTGCGAATACATCATTAACTTGAGATATTTCCAAAGGGTTGCGCAAGTCCGGTTTATCATTACCATATTTTAACATCGAATCTTTATATGAAATCCTAGGAAAAGGAGCCTTTGTCACCGTTTTATTTGAAAATTCAGTAAATATTCCGTACATTACTGGTTCAATAGCATTAAATATGTCATCTTGTGTTGCAAATGACATTTCCATATCAAGTTGATAAAACTCACCTGGAGAGCGATCAGCTCTGGCATCTTCATCTCTAAAACAAGGTGCTATTTGAAAATACTTATCAAACCCCGACGCCATTAATAATTGTTTAAATTGCTGAGGAGCCTGTGGCAGGGCGTAAAACTTACCTGGATGAACGCGACTAGGAACCAGATAATCGCGCGCTCCCTCAGGTGAGCTTGCTGTTAATATAGGAGTTTGAAACTCATTAAATCCTTGTTCAGTCATTCTTTTGCGAATACTTTGAATGATTTTAGAACGAAGCATAATATTATTATGTATTTTTTCTTTTCTAAGATCTAAGAAGCGGTATTTTAAACGAGTATTTTCAGGAAACTCCTTATCTGAATTAACCTGAATAGGTAAAACATCAGCAGCTGATTCTACGAGGAAGGTCTCCACCGCCACTTCTATTGTTCCGGTATCTATATTTTCATTTATCGTATCTTTATCTCTGGCGACAACTTTTCCTGTTATAGTGATTACGCTTTCATATCTTATATTTGTCGCGTCCTCTAAAAACGAATCTTCATTCGTAACTACAATTTGTGTTATTCCATAGTGATCGCGCAAATCAATAAATAATAAGTTACCGTGATCACGCTTTCTATGTACCCAGCCTGACAATTTTACTTTCTTACCAATATCATGCGATCTTAACGCATTACATGTATGTGTTCTGTATTCATGCATCTTATATACCATATATTCAAAGTATTTTTTAGCACTTATATAAGAAACACGGTTAAATTCCAAGTTTTTTGTAATTAATTAATTTTCACCAGATTATTTATATAGTTGATAAAGATTTATATGGCTGTATAACAGCGATATAAATTTTCAATAGTAATTTCAATATATTATGACTCTAGTAACAGACACACTGCAATTAAAAGCTTTATGCGAAGAAATTAAAGATCATAAATATATAACTGTTGACACAGAGTTCTTAAGAGATACAACCTATTATCCAAAATTATGTTTGGTACAAATAGCCTCGGAAACAAATTATTTTGCGGTAGATCCTCTCGCAAAATCTATCGACTTATCTCCTCTTTTTGAAATTTTTAGCAATGAAAATATTGTAAAAGTTTTTCATTCTGCAAGACAAGATATAGAAGTGCTTCTAAAATTATCAGGTTCAATTCCAACACCATTATTTGATACTCAGGTAGCTGCTATGGTTTGTGGATTTGGTGAATCAATTAGCTATGCTAAATTAGTCAAAGAATTTACAAATATGGACATTGATAAAAGTTCAAGATTCACCGACTGGTCTACGCGCCCTTTAACTGATAGACAATTGGATTACGCTTTATCAGATGTAATACATTTAAAAGAAGTATATAAGCAGTTATGTTTATTATTGGAGAAAAATAAACGATCTTCCTGGCTTCAAGAAGAATTAGAGATATTAACCAACCCTAACACATATTATATTGATCCTGAGAATATTTGGAAAAGATTAAAACCAAAAGGCGCATCCAGAAGATTTCTGGGGGTAATTAAGGAGATTGCTAAATGGCGCGAATTAAAGGCTCAAAGCCTAGACAAGCCCAGAGGGCATATCATTAAGGATCCTACATTATTAGAAATTGCCGCCAACCTGCCTACATCACTACAGGATTTAAAGAAAATCAGAGGTGTTGCATCTTTAAAAGCAGCTGATGAGTCTAAAATTATTGAAATAATTAACAAAGTTATGACTATACCAGAATTTCAACTGCCAAAAGCCGATAGCAACAGGTACGACAAAGCTAATGTAGCACTGATCAAACTTCTTAAGGTACTTTTACAGGCCAAATGCGAAGAATACCGAGTTGCCGAAAAGCTAATTGCCTGTAGTGATGATTTGCAGAATCTTGTATTAAGCAAAAAACAGGAAGGTCCTTTAGCAAAAGGATGGCGCTATGAAATATTTGG